>JACQEA010000451.1 GCA_016200825.1 Chloroflexota bacterium
CGATACTCGCCGCGCTCTTTGCGAAAAAACGCGGGCGCGGGCCCGATCAGATCGAGCGCGGGCAAACCTTTTTGCGCGATCCGCGCTGCGAGCGCGCGATACATTCGCGTCGCTTCCTCTTGCGCGCGTTTTTCGCTCGCGTGATGATAGAGCAATCGAATCAACCGCGTGAACGGCGGATAATTTTGTTCCTGACGGAACGCAATTTCGCGCGCGTAGAACGCGCGATAATCGTGCGCCGACGCGGCTTGAATCGCGTAATGCTCGGGATTGTACGTTTGCAAAATCACTTGCCCGCCCCGCGCGCTGCGCCCCGCGCGTCCCGCCACTTGCGCGAGAATTTGAAACGTCCGCTCGCCCGCGCGAAAATCGGGCAGATTCAGCGCGGTGTCCGCGTTCACCACGCCCACGAGCGTGACGAGCGGCAAGTCCAATCCTTTCGCGATCATTTGCGTTCCGATTAAAATGTCCGCTTGATGCAAAATAAATTTCTGCAGAATTTCTTCGTGCGCGTCTTTGCCGCGCGTCACATCCACATCCCACCGCAGAGTCCGCGCGGTTGAAAATAATCTTTGAATTTCTTCTTCCACTTTTTCCGTGCCGGTCCCCAAATAACGAATGCGCGCGCTCCCGCAGTTGGGACACTTGGTCGGCACGTGATCGCGGCGACCGCAGTGATGGCACAACAGCTCATTCGTCGCGATATGAAACGTCATCGGATTGTCGCAGCGTTTGCATTTGAAAACGTATCCGCAATCGCGGCACAAAATAATTGTCGCGCTCCCGCGCCGATTCAAAAACAAAATGATCTGTTCGCGCGCCGCGAGCGCGCGCGCCATTTCAGTTTGCAACGCGCGCGAAAACATCGAGCGATTGCCTGCTTTCAACTCCGCGCGCAAATCTACAATATGCACCGGCGGAAGTTCCGCATAACGCGGCTCTTCATCTTCCATTTTTAATTTGTCATTTGTTATTTGTAGTTCGTCATTTGCAATTTGCAATTTGTCATTTGTCATTTTTTGCGTGTGTCCCAAAATTCTTTTTGGCATTTCCAACAACGTAAACTCGCCGCGGGTCGCGCGAAAATACGATTCCAGATCCGGCGTCGCGCTTCCCAAAATTACCGTCGCGCCCACGCGTTGCGCGAGTTCCAATGCAACCGCGCGCGCGTGATAGTGCGGCGTGGAATCTTGTTTGTATGCCGCATCATGTTCCTCATCCAAAACGATCAACCCCAAACGCGCGAGCGGCAAAAAAAGCGCGGAACGCGATCCGATCACCACATCCACTTGCCCCTCGCGACAACGCCGCCATGTGTCGTACCGTTCGCCAAGCGAAAGCTTGGAATGAAACACCGCGAGCCGATTTGGAAATCGCGCGCCGAAGCGTCGAATCGTTTGGGGCGTGAGCGAAATTTCCGGCACGAGCGCGATCGCGTGCTTGCCGTGCGCGATTGTTTCCGCGATCGCGCGTAAATAAATTTCCGTTTTGCCGGAGCCAGTGACGCCGTGCAACAAAAAACAATCCGTCATTGCGAGCGAATTTTGCGAAGCAATCACCGAGATACTTGGGGATTGCTTCGTCGCGAACTGCGCTCCTCGCAATGACGCAACAATTTTTTCCCACGCGCGCGCTTGATCGTCCGTCAATCGCGGCGGCGCGCCAATTTCAAACGTGCGTCCCGCGAGCGGATCGCGCCACACTTCTTCCTCCGTCAACTCGACCACGCCCGCGTTTTCCAATTTTCGCAAATCGTTCAACGCTGCGTCCGTCGCCGCGTAGACCGCGCTGACCCACGCTACGCAATTTTCGCCGCGCAAATAATCCACCATCGCGCGATATTTGTCGCGCCCGCGCAGTTCACGCGATTGTTCGCGCGCGGCATCGGCAGAAATTTTCAGCATGACCGTCGCGTCGTGATGGATGCGTTCGACGTATCCTTTTTTTTCGAGGGCGCGGAAATTCGTTTTGATTTCTTTCGCGGGCACCGGTGCGCCGCGCTCGCGCAATTGCACGAGAACGCGCGCGTCTTTTTCCGCGAGCGCGGGAAGTTCGTCCAGATATTTTTTCGTCACCGCGACAAATTCTTGCGCGGGTGCGATCTCAATCCAATTTTTTGTCGCGAGCGCGGTGAGCGCGTTGATCGTGCAATTCACCGCCGCGCACACCTGACGCGTGGTCGGCAAAACAATTTCGCCGCGCGCGAGAAATTCCAGCGCGTCCGCCGCCGAATTTCTTTTGTGCAATTTCGCGAGCGCGCGCTCAATCGTCGCATCGTCCGCGATCAAACGAATGGATTTCACTTGTTTGGGGCGCGCGCGCGCGGGTTTGATCGCGGTGCGTTTTTGCAACACGCCGCGCCGCGCGAGCGGTTCGACGCTTGCCTGCAACGCGCGCGGCAAATCGCGAAAACGAATTTCAGTTTCCCTCTCCAACAATTCCGCGAGTTCCTTTTGTTTTCCATTCAATTCAAGTGAAACGTTTGGCGCGCGCGAAATGAAAACGTCGGTTTCTTGTTCAATGCCCGGCGGCAAAAACAATCCAATCGCGTCGGTGAGCGAACACAGGTATGTGCGCGCGATCCAACGCGCGAGATCGAGCCGCGCGGGATCGAGCAGTGGATTGAGATCAACAATTTCATCAATCGGTTTGGTTTGCTCGACGGGCGACGTATCGCTGAACGCGACGACGATCCCTTGCACGCGGCGCGCGCCAAACGAAACCCACACCAATTGCCCGCGTGCGATTTTGTCCGCGAGATGCGCGGGAATCGAGTAGGTGAATGCGCGCTCGCGCAAAGATTCCGCGGGCGCGGTTTCATCGCCGCGCGGACGCATGATCGCGCCGAGTGGAATGTTGACGACGACCTGCGCGTACGGCGAATGGCGATTGGCAGATGGCAAATCGTTCATGAGAATGTTTTGTCTTGGCAAAAATAAAGCCGGGAGAATTTCCCGGCTGGAATATTAGCGCAAATGCTTGCTCTAAGCAATGCGCGCTTCAGGCAAAGTCATTGCTCTAATTCATTTTGATTATTCAGCGTAAACCGAACCGATCAATACCTTGGCATCCACTAACCGTTTGAAATGCGGATCCTTGCTGAAAAATTGCCGCTTAACACATTCTCGACAATTTCAATTGAGCGCGAGTCTTCTTCCTCGAAATATCCGACAAGTACCGTCGTATCGAAGAAATAATCCGCCATCTCTAATCTGCGCGAGTCCATTCATCCCGCAAACGACGCACGATTTCTACGGACGTGCCTTGCGGTTCCGTATCTTTCCAACTCCCACGCGCTTGACGCGCTAATTCAACTAATCGGGCGCGTTCGGCATCAGACATTCGCGCGGGCTTGCCTTTCAAAAGGCGGCGATATTCTTCCATATCCAGAACCACCGCCACGCGTTTACCGCGCGCGTCCACGATGTATTGTGCCGCCGGATATTTCGCATCTTCTCTGCGCGCAGTCGTCGCGCGCGTCCGTTTGCGGGTTGCTGCATTTGCCATTTCATTCCTCCGCTCTCAAAAACAAATCTATTTGCACATCATTCTCCCACAGTCTCAGACTGATGTCAACCAATCTGTCCTTCCATAGTAAAATTCTGGGATTTGAAATTTTGATTTCTTACTTTTGCCTTTTGGCTTTGCGCTTTTAGCTTTTGTACACTCCCGCCGCCAAATAGCCAACCGTGTATTGCCCCGCCGCGCGGTTGCCGGTGACATCGCCCGAATTAGTGCGCGAAAAAATTTCCACGCGTTGCGCGCCCAATTGTTTCGCCGCCAAGAGCGCGGTGATGATCGCGGTGTCACCGCACGCGCGGCAGATATTTTCTTCCCACATATATTCGACTAGTTTTGCAATGTCGTACGCGCGCAATAATTCCGCGAACTGCGCGTCGTTGTGTTTTACTGTCGCGTAATCGTTGAGATGCGCGAGATCCGAACTCGCGATAATCAAAAATCGCCGCGTCTTTGCCATTTCCGCGAGCGCGAATGCTAATTTTTGGCAATGCGTGTACGCGTCGGGTCCGACGATGTAGAACGGACGCGATAACATAATCGGAATAATTTTGAAGGACGAGAGAACGCGCTGGAGAAAGGGAAGTTGAATTTCGAGCGAGTGTTCGCGATCATTTGGAACGCGCGTGACGCGGAGTTTGCTTTCGAGTTCTAAAATAAAATCGGCGTCGAGTTCCACATCGCCGAGTGGCGTGGCGTAAAATTTTTTCGCGCTGATCGCAAACGCGCCAAAATCTTCAGAGTGACTAGGACCCAAGATGACGACGCGATCAAAATCGCGATTGGATAATTGCTTGTACGCGTACGCGGCGGTTTGTCCGGAGTAAGCATAACCCGCGTGCGGCGCAATCAATGCGAGCGGTTCAGTTTGCGCGGACGGCGTGGGCACGCGCGCGAGTAAATCGTCAACCATTCGCGCGAGTTCATCCCGCGTGCCGGGGTACCACGTACCGGCAATAAAAGATTTGCGAATATCAATCCGCGTGGACATACGCGCCTCTTCACGTGACGAGAGTGACGAAAACGTTCACGTCACGCGTCACACGTCACTCGCTATCTCCGGAACCGATACGTGATGCGCCCGCGCGTCAAATCGTACGGCGAAAGTTCTACCGTCACGCGGTCGCCCAGCAAAATTCGAATGTAATACATCCGCATTTTGCCGGAGATGTGCGCGAGAACCTTGTGCCCGCTATCGAGTTGCACACGGAACATCGCATTGGGTAACGCTTCGGTGATCACACCTTCCGCTTCGATCACATCTTTTTTGGGTTTCTTTTCTTGTTCTTGTTGTGGTCGTGGTCTTGCCATTCACCCTCCGGTTTAGTTTTCGATTTCAATTTTTTTCGCTCACGGTTTTTATTTTTTATTTTTCTTGCTGCTCTCTTCCATTTCAAAATCTTTGGTGCGCGCATCGTGCGACAGGACCGCG
>JACQEA010000021.1 GCA_016200825.1 Chloroflexota bacterium
GCACATCCAAGCAATCGCCCTGAATTATTTTTCCTCTTCCAATAGAATGGTCAATAATAATTTTTGAGGATGATGCCGAATAATCGACGCGCGCTTCTCGAAGTTTTCGAGAGTTTTGTTTTTTGGGTTGCTTACTCGGTTTTGATTTTTTCATCTGAATCTTTTTGAATTATAGCCGAAGTGAATGATGAACTCAACACCCGCGTTCCTCCGCGTCGCCCAGAAGAATTTTTTCTTCGTGCTCTTTGTGTCCTTCGTGGTGAAAGATCTTTTACGAAAATTTTTCCGCTACTTTCTCCACCACCGCGCTCCCAATCGCGAGCGACGCGGTTGCCGCGGGCGATGGCGCGTTGAGTACGTGCAACGCGTTTGCGCGCTCCACAAACAAAAAATCATCCACGAGATTTCCATTCGGATACATCGCCTGCGCGCGCACGCCCGCGCCGCCAATTTCCAAATCGTCCTCTTGAATTTCAGGCACAAGTTTTTGCAACGATTGCGCGAATAATTTTTTGCTCACTGATCTTCGCAATTCGCTATTCGCAATTCGCCAATGCTTTCCCATGAAATTCCAAAAGCCAGAAAAAGTAAGCGCATCGAACAAATCTTTTGGGCTGATTTGCGTTTTGCGATAACCCTCGCGCGCGAACGCGAGCACCGCGTTCGGTCCGCACTCGACTCCGCCGCGCATCATCCGCGTGAAATGCACGCCGAGAAATGGAAAGCGCGGATCGGCAACCGGATAAATGAGATTGCGGACGAGATGTTCGCGCGATTTTTTCAAACGAAAGTATTCGCCGCGAAACGGCAAGACGCGCACCGCGCGCTGTTCGCCAAACATTTCACTTACGCGATCCGAGTACAAGCCCGCGCATGTGATCATATAGTCTGCTTGAAAATCGCCTGCGGTTGTTTGCACTGTCCACTGTCCATTGAACACTGAACAATTTATTACTTTTGCGTTCGTGACCACGCGACTATTTTGACTAACGACTTTTTCGACCAGCACCGCGCCCACGCGCGGATAATCCGCGATTCCCGTTTGCGGCACGCGCAACGCCGCGACGCCGCGCGCGTGCGGTTCGAATTCTTGAATTTCGTCGCCGTCGAGCCGTTGCAAACCTTGCAAACCATTTTGCATTCCGCGTTCGAGTAATTTTTTCAAACGCGACAATTCATTTTCATTCGTCGCCACAACAAGTTTGCCGCACACATCGTGCGGCACATTGTTCGCTTGGCAAAATTCGATCATCTCGCGCTGACCCGCGACGCACAAGCGCGCTTTATAACTGCCGGGCGCGTAATATAAACCCGTATGCAAGACGCCCGAATTATTTCCGCTCTGATGTTTGCAAACCTCAGATTCTTTTTCCAACACCGTGATGCGCGCGTCGGGAAAACGCAAACCGAGTTTGTACGCGGTCGCGAGTCCAACGAGACCGCCGCCGATGATGAGAAAAGTTTTCATTCCAAATTCTCGATCAACAAACTCATACACGTTAATCCGGCTTCCGCTTTGATAAATTCAGAAATGTCAATCGGAAAAACCGCATAGCCGCGCTGTTCGATCAAACGGATCGTCGCTGGAAATAAATGCGCCAAAATTGTTGCGCCGATGCGTAACACATTCGCGGCAAACGGTTCGGCGCGCGCGATGTTTACAATTTCAAATTCGCGCAGCGGCGCGAGATCAATCCAATCGGGATTTGCGAGCAATGTATGACCGTCGAGCGCGGTGCATCCCGTTTTCAAATGCAAACAACCGCGCACCGGCACCGCGCTTACTTCATATCCAAACGGCGCGATGATCGCGCGCAACGCGTCGATGCCAGCTGGATTCGTGCGTTGCGACAAACCGACAAAAACTTTTTTGCCGATGCGCAACACATCGCCGCCGTCAATCGTCGCGGGTGAAGCAATTCGCGCGAGCGGACGATAGCGCGCGAGTTCTGCCGCGCTCAGCTCGACTTCGGCGCGACGCGATAATGCGCCGGGCGCGGTGATGACCGCACATTCGGCAAAAATAATCGCGGTATCTTCCACAAAAACACTGTCGGGGAATTCAGCGCGCGCGGGGAGCGTGACGACGCGCGCACCACATCGCGCCAGCGCGGCGCAGTACGCGCGATGTTGTTGTTGCGCGCGCGTGAAATCAATCGGTTCGCGCGCGAGGTACGTGAGTTCGCACTGAATGATCGTCGAAGCAGGTACGCGGATCAGGGCAAGGGTCATTCTGAACTTTTCAAGCCGAGTCGCCGCCTTACCTGTGCAAGTGATGCGCCTTTTCTCTTTTTTGCTCGCGCGCCGCGTTCGTCAAGAAATTTCATCAGTCGCTTGTTCTTTCTTGTCAATTCAACTTCGCTCGCAAAATCATCAGTGTCTCCGATGAAGAAAGACTGCGCGTTTGTGATTCTTGCCAATACGTACTGTTCGCCATCCTCTGACTCCAATATTACATCGCGGCGACGCGCTCGATTCAACAAATCTTTAAGTGCTTTCGAATTCGCAGATACCGTAACCGCTTTCATAATTCTCGCTCCTTTCCCCGAAAGAACAATCTATTCCCGAGTTTGAGTCCCACTGCCTCAATTGAAACGATGCGCACGACGTTATCCACGTCATAGAACACTCGAAACTTGCCAATTCGTAACTCCCATTCCGCAGTTTGGTTCGGACGCGTTCGAAAACGATTGCGCGTTTCAACAGTTGGCTCGTAACTTAACTGCGTTTCGATATTGTCAAGGATTTCCTGCCGATTGTCCTTTCGAAACCACCGCAAATCTTCTTCGGCTTCATCGGTGAATTCAATCTCGTACATCAGTACCCCTTACGCGTCACGCATAACGCACACGTCTTCACACATACTTCTTGAACCACTCGACCATTCGCTCCAATCTTTCTTGGCGATGTTTGGGCTTGCCACTGCGCGACAAATTGTGCGACTCGTCGGGAAAGCGGACGAACTCGGTGCGCACGCGTAATTTTTTCAGCGCGACATAGAATTGTTCGGCTTGTTCGATGGGACAACGGAAATCTTTTTCGCTGTGCAAGATCAGCGTCGGCGTTTTGCAATTCTTGACATGCGCGATCGGCGAGTGCGCGAGATTTTCTTCCGCGCTCTCCCAAATTTCAAAACCGATTTGCGATTCGGGCCCAAAGAACGCGCCAATATCGCTCGTGCCGTGAAACGAATAAAAATTGTTTAGCGCGCGCTCGCTGATCGCGGCTTTGAAACGCTGCGTGTGCGTGACGATCCAACTTGTGAGATAGCCGCCGTACGATCCGCCCAACACGCCGAGTTTATTTTTATTCAGCCACGTAAATTTTTTCAGCGCGGCATCCGTCGCCGCCATCACATCGCGATAATCGCCGCCGCCCCAATCTTTGCACACCGCTTTCAAAAATTCTTGTCCATAGCCCGCGCTGCCGCGCGGGTTGGTGAAGATGACCGCATACCCGTTCGCCGCGAACAATTGCATCTCGTGAAAAAACGCGTTGCCAAACGCGGCGTGCGGTCC
>JACQEA010000022.1 GCA_016200825.1 Chloroflexota bacterium
CGGAGTTTATAGTGAGCGAAGCGAATCTACTCAGAATGACATGCTTCCCTCACTTCATTTTGATAGTTGCTCTAAGGAGAAACGATGCGCGTGCTTGTGACCGGCGGGGCTGGCTATATCGGCAGTCAAATGGCGCGACAGTTGTTGGAAAATAAAATTGATGTGGTCGTCGCGGATACGTTAGAGAACGGACATCGCGCGGCGGTGCCAAAATCCGCGACGCTATTAGTCGGAAATATCGGCGACGAAAATTTTTTGCGGCAGATTTTCGCGCGCGACAAGTTTGACGCGGTGATGCACTTTGCCGGTTATATTTCGATGAACGAATCCATAACCCAGCCCGGCAAATATTTCCGCAACAATGCCGCGCAAACTCTCAACTTGCTCGACGCGATGCGCGCGGCAGGCGTAACGCGTTTTATTTTTTCTTCCTCAGCGGGCGTGTACGGAAATCCGCTTCACGTTCCAATTCGCGAAGATCATCCGCTCGCGCCAACGAATCCGTACGGCGAATCGAAATTAATGGTCGAAAAACTTTTGCGCTGGTACGATTCACAACACCACTTGCGCTCGATCAGTCTGCGCTATTTCAACGCGTCCGGCGCGACGCTCGACGGCGCGTACGGCGAAGACCATCCGGACGAATCACACATTATTCCGCTTGCCTTGCGCGCGGGAATGAACGACCAGCCATTTCAAATTTTTGGCACGGATTATCCAACGCGCGATGGGACGTGCATTCGCGATTACGTTCACGTGATAGATTTGTGCGACGCGCATCTGCGCGCGCTCGATGCGTTGATGCGCGGACACGCGACGACGGCATACAACGTTGGCATTGGCACCGGTTATTCCGTGCGCGAGATTTTCGACGCGGTCAAAAAGATTTCGGGGCTGAATATTCAAACGAATCTCGCGCCGCGCCGCGAAGGCGACGCGAGTGAAACGGTCGCGGATTCCACGCGCTTGCGAAATGAATTTGGTTGGTCGCCGCGTTATTCGGATTTGGAAACGATTGTCAGTTCAGCGTGGGCATGGCATCGCGCCCATCCAAACGGGTACGCGGACAAATGAGAATCGCGCTCAACGGAATTTTTTTCGATCAGCCCGCGACCGGCAGTGGTCAGTACTTGCACGCGCTCCTTGCCGCGATGAGCGCGCGCGCGCCGAACAATGATTTCATCGTCGTCGTTCCCGAGAGCGACTTGAACGCGAACACATTGCGCGCGCTGCCGAATTATTCGGCGCAAGTTTTTTATTATCCCGAACGCGTGGGGCTAGATCGCTTTAGCCAGAATCTCGCCAAACTTTCCTTTGAACAACTCGCGTTCAATCGCGCGTGCCGCCGTGAACGCGTCGCGCTCGCGCATACGCCTTATTTTGGCTCGCCGCTTTTTCCGGCGACGCGCAGTGTGGTGACGATTCACGATCTCATTCCGCTGATCTTGCCCGAGTATCGCGGCTCACCACTCGTGCGCGCGTATACGCAACTCGTCGCGCGCGCGGCGCGGCGCGCGGACGCGATCATCGCGGATTCCGAAGCCAGCAAACGCGATATTATCAATCGGCTTGGAATTGACGCGGCGCGCGTGCATGTGATTTATCTCGCCGCGCACGCGCGCTTTAACACCGCGATCGCGCGCGCCCAAATCGATCAAGTGCGCCGCAAATACGCGCTGCCCGAAAAATTTTTGCTTTATCTCGGCGGATTCGACGTTCGCAAAAATGTGCGCGTCTTGATCGAGGCATTCTTTCTCTTGCCCGAACTTTATCGCGCGGGCTATCGTTTGATTTTAGCGGGCGTCACGTTAGGAAACGATTCAAAATTTTTTCCCGATCCAAATCGGCTGGCGCGCGAAGTTGGATTGGCGGACGACGCGGTGCGTACGATTGGTTGGGTCGCGGAAGAAGACAAGCCCGCGCTGTACGCCTCGGCAGAAATTTTTTTGTTTCCGTCGCGTTATGAAGGTTTTGGTCTGCCGCCGCTCGAGGCGATGGCGTGTGGCGCGCCCGTGATCGCGGCGGACGCGTCGTCATTGCCAGAAATTGTTGGCGATGCCGCGCTCACTGCCGGAGTGGAGAGTCCGCTCGCGTGGGCAGAATCTATGCGCGCGATTATCAATGACGCGACGCGGCGCGCGGAGATGCGCGCGCGCGGGCTCGCGCAAGCGCGAAAATTTTCATGGGAACGCGCCGCGCAAGAAACGCTCGCAGTGTATGAGAGTATTTTGTAAGACAAGGATTTTAAAAAATCATTCACTCTGTTATTTCGAGGAGCGAAGCGACGAGAAATCTAAATGTGATAACGAGATTTCTCGCGGAGTTTACACTGAGTCCATTCGCCTCGCTCAGGATAAACTCCGCGAATGTGCTCGAAATGACAATTAGCGGCTTGCTCGACACGCGCATGCAATTGATATAGAATAAAAGCCATGAACATTCTTGAAACTCCGCCCATCTCCATCGTACGTCGCAATCACGGCATCGAACACGCGACGGTACACATTCTCACCGCGCGTCATCCCAACCTCAGCTTGATTGGCCGCGCCGATGCGCAAGGTTTTTTTATTTATGGCGCGGTCAAGACGGAAGAATTGAAGACCGCCGCGCGCGAAGCGATTGCGCGTTTGCAAAATGGCGAAGCGAATCTCGCGGTGCATCCACG
>JACQEA010000446.1 GCA_016200825.1 Chloroflexota bacterium
AAAAATTACACCTGCACTTGCCGCAGGTGCAAGTGTTTCGTATCAAGTGTAATTCAGCGCGACGAAATGTCTGCGACGCGTCGCAAAAAAATTTATGAAACGGTTTCTAGTTGTTGTGTGGTTGCTCCTCATCGCCGGGTGTAGTCTTTTACCCGGCGATTCTGTTCTTACGCCCACGCTCACTCCTCCACCGCTTCTTACGGCGGAAGAAACCGCGCGCGCGTTTCTCAAAGCGTGGAGCGAAGCCGATTACACCGCGCTGTACGCGATGCTCGCGCCGAGCCGCCAAGATACAACGCCGATTGATCAATTTGTCGCGCGCTATAAAGACATCGCGCGCGAAGCGTTGTTCAAAACGATTACGACGCAAATTCTTGCCGCGCGGGAAGAGGGCAACGAAGCCGAAATAAAATTCAGCGCGACGATTGAAATGTATATCGTCGGCGCGGTGCAACAAGAGAACGCGATGTTACTGCGCCGCGAGAATGGACGGTGGGGAGTGTTGTGGACGCCCGGTTTAATTTTCACGCAACTCGCGGGCGGCGGCAAAGTGCGTTTCACAACGCTCGCGTCCGCGCGTTCCGATATTTTCGATCGCAAAGGGCGCGCGCTGACCGCGCCGCAAACGCAAGTGGTGGTCGAAGTTGTTCCACTAGAAATGAAAAATGAAAACGCGGTGCTAAATAATTTAGCGCGCGTGTTAGCGCAATCCGCCGCGAATATCAAAGCGCAGTACAGCAAATATCCCGGCGATTGGCGCACTGCTGTCGGCACGCTGACAAACGAGCAAGCAAAACTAAATGCGGAGTTGTTGAACTTGCCCGGCATTCACACCGAGACCACCAAAGAAATTCGGACCTATCCGCGCGGACAAGCCGCCGCGCACGTGGTGGGTTATATCGCGCCGATCAATGCCGACGAGTTGACGCAGTCCGAATCAAAAGGTTATCACGAAGGCGATGTAATCGGAAAAACTGGTTTGGAAGCGTGGGGCGAACCGTATCTGGCTGGAACGCGCGGCGGCAAATTGCAAATCATCGCGCCGGATGGAACGATCAGCGCGACGCTCGCGCAAGTGGCGGCAAAGCAAAGTCAAAATGTTTACGCGACGTTAGATGTGGACGCGCAAGACATCGCGGAAAAAGCGTTGGGCAATCGCGTGGGCGCGGCGGTGGTGATGGATGTTTCAAACGGCGCGGTGTTGGCAATGGTCAGTCATCCCGCGTTCGATCCAAACAAGTTGTCGCAAAAATTAACTCCAACCGAGTTACGCACACTGTTGAACGATCCAAATGATCCGCTCGTGAATCGCGCGGCGCAAGGCGCGTTTCCGCCCGGTTCGATTTTCAAAATTGTCGCGTACGCCGCCGCGTTGGAAAAAGGCGGCTATCTGCCGACAAATGGATTTGAAGATCCCGGTTATTGGGATGGACTGGGTCCAAATTTTCGCAAAGTGTGTTGGATTTACGAATCCACCGGACATGGTCATGGAAAAATAAATTTTCAAAACGCGCTCACGCAATCGTGCGACGTGGTTTTTTATCAAGTGGGTCAACGGCTCGATCAAATTGATCGCAACTTGATGCCGAATTTTGCGCGCGCGTTTGGATTGAGCGCGCGCACCGGGATTGAAATCGCGGACGCGGCGGGCAATCTGCCGGATCCAAACGCGGGCGCGTGGCGGCCCGGCGATCCGATCAACATGGTGATCGGTCAAGGCACGATGTTAACGACGCCGTTGCAAATCGCGAATATGATGGCGGCGATTGCGAACGGCGGAACATTGTATCGCGCGCGCGTGGTTGGGCGCGTGAGCAGTTTGGCGGATGGAACTGAAAAAATTTTTGCGCCGGAGGCGCGCGCAAAATTGCCGGTCTCGAACGCAACGCTCGCGTCGATCAAAGACGCGTTGCGCCGCGTGACGACGGATCCAAGCGGTACCGCATACAGCGCGTTCCGCGGCGCGAAAATTATTTCGGCGGGAAAAACGGGGACAGCCGAAGTGTTGAAAGAGGGCGAGCCGCATTCGTGGTTCGCGGGGTACGCGCCCGCGGACAATCCCAAAATCGCGATCGCGGTGATCGTCGAACACGGCGGCGAAGGCTCGAAAACCGCCGCGCCGATTTTTCGTGAGATCGTGGACAAGTATTTCGCGTTGCCCGCGAAATAATCGCGCGCGACAATCCGCTGAAACGCGTTTTACAAGCGCGTCGGATTGAGGTAGAATATCGCGCAACTCGGAATAGAGTTCCGGGTTATTAAATAGCAGAACGGTCGAACGAACCGCCGGGAAAAAAGATGCAGGGAGGCATCTTTCAATCGGTGGTTCTTTTTTTGCGCTGAATGTTTTCAGCGAAAGGATTTTATGGCGATCAACAAAACCAAACCGGTGGTCGAAATGAAAACCGCGCCCGAACCAAAACTGAATCGCGCGCTCGCGCTGGAATTTTTGCGCCAGATGATTTTGATTCGCCGCTTTGAGGAAGGCGCGGAGCAATCGTACAGCGAAGGCAAGATCGGCGGATTTTTGCATCTCTACATTGGTGAAGAAGCGATTGCGGTCGGCGCGATCAACGCGTTGCAACCGGACGATGATGTGATCACACATTATCGCGATCACGGTTACGCGCTCGCGCGCGGTTGCGATCCAAACGCGGCGATGGCGGAATTGTACGGCAAAGCGACCGGGCTGAGCAAAGGCAAAGGCGGCTCGATGCATCTCGCCGATGTGCGCAAACATTTTTGGGGCGGCTATGCAATTGTCGGCGGACACATTCCGCTCGCGGCGGGGCTTGCGCTCGCGGCGCAGTACCAAAAAATTCCGCGCGTCACGTTGTGTATTTTTGGCGACGGCGCGACGAACATCGGCATGTTTCATGAAAGTTTGAATCTCGCGTCGGTGTGGAAATTGCCGCTCGTCGTGTTGGTCGAAAATAATCAGTACGGAATGGGGACTGCCGTTGCGCGCGCGTCGGCGGTAACGGAGATGACGCAAAAAGCCGCGGCGTACAATATGCCCGCCACGCGCGTCGATGGCAACGATGTGATGACGGTGTACGAAACGATTTTGAACGCGGCGACCGCCGCGCGCAATGGCGCGGGTCCGCAATTTGTGGAGGCGCTGACGTATCGTTATCGCGGCCATTCGATGGGCGATCCGCAACGGTATCGCACGAAAGAAGAAGTCGAAGAAAAAAAACAACGCGATCCAATCGAACGCTTCAAAGAAAAAATTCGCGCGCAAAAAATCGCGGGCGACGCGGATTTTCAAAAACTAATGGACGAAGTCGAACAAGTCGTGCGCGATGCGATCCAATTCGCGGAGACGAGCGCGTTTCCTGAT
>JACQEA010000447.1 GCA_016200825.1 Chloroflexota bacterium
CGACACAATCTACAAACCGGACTAATCGTACGAGCCATTCAACCTCCTACACTCGTCGCTTCTTGGGTGGACGGCACCCGTTATGCGGAATCGGTGTGGCGTCGCTGATCGAGCGAACGCGCATTCCCGTTTGTTGTAACGCGCGAATTGCCGCGTCGCGTCCGGGACCCGGACCGGACACGAGTACGTCCACTTCACGCATTCCTGATTCTAACGCTTTGCGCGCGGCATTTTGCGCCGCGATCTGCGCGGCATACGGCGTACTCTTGCGCGAGCCTTTGAAACCGCTCGCGCCCGCGCTACCCCACGCGACCGCGTTTCCTTGCGGATCAGAAAATGTAACAATCGTATTGTTAAACGTCGCTTGAATCGAGACGCGACCTAACGGAATATTTTTGCGTTCTTTGCGCGCGCCGCGTCGTACGGGTGCGCGCGCCGCTGCGGCTGCCGCGGGTTTCGCGCTTTCAGCCGCTGACTTTTTCTTTTCTTCGTCTGCCATGTATCTCCTTGATATTGGAAGTTAGAAATTGGAAATTGGAAATTGGAAGTTGGAAGTTGGAAGTTGGAAGTTGGATAGGAATCTTCCCATCTCCAAATTCTAATCTCTAACCTCCAGAATTCTATTTCTTCGCCTTGCTGCGCTTGCGTCCCGCCACTGTTCGGCGTGAGCCGCGTTTGGTGCGCGCGTTGGTGCGCGTGCGCTGACCGCGCACCGGCAAATTGCGGCGATGCCGAAAGCCGCGGTACGCGCCGATCTCTTGCAAGCGTTTGATATTCAGCGCGATCTCGCGCCGCAAATCGCCTTCCACTTTGAAATCGCGATCCACAATCGTGCGCAATTTCGAGACTTCGGCTTCGGTCAAATCTTTTACGCGCGTCGCGGGATTTACTTGCGCTTTCGCGATGACTTCATCCGCGCGCGTCGGTCCGATTCCAAAAATATATCGCAACGCAATGTCCACGCGTTTAGTGCGCGGCAAATCTACACCAGCAATGCGAGCCATAATTCCTCCTACCTTAACCTTGCCGTTGATTGTGCTTTCGATTTTCGCAAATCACTCGAACCACGCCACGCCGCCGCACAATTTTGCATTTTTCGCAACGCGGTTTTACCGATGGCTTGACTTTCATCTCATCCTCCATCTAAATTACAGTTTCGTCAAAATTTCCGGTTCGGTTTCAGTCACCAACACCGTATGTTCAAAATGCGCGGATAGTTTTCCGTCTTGCGTTACGACCGTCCACTTATCGCGCAAGGTCCGCGTTTCCCACGCGCCTGCATTGACCATCGGCTCGATTGCTAACGTCATCCCCGGTTTAAGCAAGGGACCTTTTTTCCCTTGCCGATAATTTGGAATCTGCGGTTCTTCATGCATCGTCCGTCCAACCCCATGACCCACGTACTCGCGCACGACATTATAACCGCGCGTTTCCGCGAAATCTTGAACCGCCGCCGAAATATCTTCCAAATATTTTCCCGGTCGCGCGAGCAGAATGCCTGCCCACAACGCGCCTTCGGTCACCTCGAGTAATTTTTTCGCGTCCGCCGAAATCGCGCCGACCGGAAATGTCCACGCCGAATCGCCGATAAAACCCTGATACACGGCGCCAACATCTACCGAAATAATATCTCCGTCGCGCAGAACGCGCTTGGCGTTTGGAATGCCGTGCACAATTTCGTCGTTGATCGAAGTGCAGATTGAGGCGGGAAAACCGCGATAACCCTTGAACGCGGGTTTGGCATTGCGTTGCGTAATGAACGAATGCGCGAAATTATTTAGATCGAGCGTCGTTTCGCCGGGTTTGATCCGCGCGCGTAATTCTTCCAACGTTTGCGCGGCGATGCGCCCCGCTTCGCGCATCAACGCGATTTCATTTTTCGATTTCAGTACGATCACAATTTTTCCGCCACACGCACAATGTCCGCTTGGACGCGATCAATCGGTTGCTCGCCTTGAATCTCGTGCACCAAACCGGCCGCGCGATAATATTCGAGTAATGGTTTGGTTTGATTATTGAAAACTTGCAGACGCCGCTGAACGGCGGCGGGTTTATCGTCATCCCGTTGCACGAGCGAACTGTCGTCCAGATCGCATTTGCCTGCGACGCGCGGCGGATTCGTGATTAAATTGTACACCGCGCCATCGAGTGAACAGATCCAGCGCGCCGATAATCGCGCGACCAATTCTTGATCGCGCACGTTCACCCACAACACCGCGCCGATTTTTTTATTTTCCCGCGCAAGCGCGGCGTCTAAGGCTTGGGCTTGCGCGTCGGTGCGCGGAAATCCATCGAACACAACTCCGCGCGCGCAGTCCGGTTTGGCGATGCGTTCCATCACCATGCGTACCGTGACATCGTCCGGTACCAACTCGCCCTTATCCATGAAAGATTTCGCCAACACCCCGAGCGGCGTTTGCTTGGCGATGTTTTCGCGGAACAAATCACCACTCGCGACATGAACCATTCCGAAACGCTGATGCAAAATTTTCGCTTGTGTGCCTTTGCCCGCGCCCGGCGGTCCGAGCAAAATAATAAATTTCGCGGTTGAGTTCACAGTCCGCTCTACTTGATAAAGCGTTCCTTGTGTCGCATCAACAACTGCGCTTGCAACTGTTTCATCGTGTCTAACACCACACCGACGACGATCAGCAAACCCGTGCTAGTGATAATCAGCGTCGTCGTCTCGGTCACATCGCGAACGATGAATGGCAAAATCGCAACGAGTCCGAGAAACAACGCGCCCACCAACGTAACGCGTTGGAGTACGCCATTCAGATATTCTTCGGTTTTGGGTCCGGGGCGGACACCGGGAATCGACGCGCCTTGGCGTTGCAAAACTTCAGAAAGATTTTGTTGGCGAAAGATCACATCGGTATAGAAAAAAGTAAAACCGAC
>JACQEA010000023.1 GCA_016200825.1 Chloroflexota bacterium
ACCGGCAATTTTCCTTGCGCGCGCATTTTGCCGAGCAAAATATTCGCGACGGCTTCCGCGCACGGCGGATTCGCGCCGTAGCTCAACAGGATTGTTGGCGCGGCTTTCAATTCCGCCGCGTCATACGGTCCGCGCATCGCGATGACAATCGTCGGCACGTTCGCTTGCACGAGCGCGTTCACCAAATCTATTTGCGCGCGATTGCGCGCCGCGTCGCTCGTCGCGACGATCACGGTGCGATCTTCTTTGCCGCGCGCGACAATCGTCGCGATCACATCGGCTTTGGGTTGCGCCGCGATGTTCATCACCGTCGTCGCGTTGAGCGCGTTCCCCAATCCTAAATTCCCGGCTTCCACCACAAACAATCGCGCGGTAGGCGATAACGGAATGAGGTTGGCGTTATCGCGTACGAGCGTGATAGATTGCGCGGCAACGGCGCGCGAAAAATTTTTATTTTCGCGCGTGCCCACGCGCGCCGCCGCGTTTTCTACATCAATCGTTGGCGGCGCGAGCAAATTGTATTTTTGTTTCGCAATCAAGATTCGTTTCACTGATTCGTTTATTCGGTCCTGACTAATTTCGCCGCGCTCGACGCGTTGTTGAATGAGATCGAACGCTTGGCGATGCACCGCGTAGCCGTTTTGAAAAAGTAAAATGTCCGCGCCGGCTTTCAAACTGGTCGCCGCGGCTTGCGGCGCGGGATAGCCGCTCGTCGCGAGCGCGCCCATCACCACCGAATCGGTCATCAACAAACCGTCGTATTTCATTTCGCCGCGCAACAGATCCGTCATCACGCGCGGCGAAAGCGTCGCCGCGAGCGAGGGCGTGGGATCAATCGCGGGAAATGTAATGTGCGCGGACATGATGCCGGCAATTTGCGCGCGCATCGCCGCGCGGAACGGCACAAATTCTACGCGCTCGAGCCGCGCGCGATCGTACGGAATCGTCGGCAACGCGATGTGCGAGTCCACGCCGGTGTCGCCGTGACCGGGAAAATGTTTGCCGATCGCGATCACGCCGCGCGCTTGCAAACTTTCGGCGAACGCGATTCCATATTCCGCGACGCGCGCGGGATCGGAACCAAACGCGCGCGTGCCGATGATCGGATTGAGCGGATTGATGTTCACGTCGAGATCGGGCGTGAGATCCATATTGATGCCGACCGCGAGCAATTCGTCCGCCATAATTTGCGCGATGCGGCGCGCGTTTTCAACGTTGTCTGTCGCGCTAATTGCCATCGCGCTCGGAAATTCGGTGAAACCTTTTTCTTCTTTCAAGCGCGCGACCACGCCGCCTTCTTGATCAATCGAAATGAAAAGTCCGGGCAAGCCGCGTTCACGCGCGAAATTTTGCAAGTCCGCGTCGAGTTGCGCGAGTTGGCGCGGCGATTCGACGTTGCGTTCGTACAGAATTACGCCGCCGACGCGCAGTTGCGCGATTGTGTCGCGCAGTTCGTGCGTAAGTGTTGGGCCATCAATCCCGATCATCAACGTCTGTCCGATTTTATCGGCGAGCGACATGGACGCGAGCAAATCGTCAATCGTTTTTGAAGTGAGAGAAGAGAAATTAGAGATTGGAGTATTAGGAGATTGGGTGATTGAGTTTGGCATAGGCGCGCAACGCGTGGAAAAAATCGAAAAGAAAATAATCGCGAGAAAAAATTTTTGCATGATGAGAGACCTAACCCCCCAACCCCCTTCCCTTTTAGGGAAGGGGGCGAGGGGAAAAGTGTCTTACTTGATCGACCAACTCTCTGCAAAGAACGGAACGTACTTGCCTTCGTTCACATCATAGTACGTGAACGGTGGATACAAAAAGTTGGTCAGCACCGCGCCGTTCTGCATGATGTTGTCCGCCGAATAGAAATTGAAATTCGCTTTCGGCGGTTGCGTGTACGGATACGACGTGTTGAACTGTTTGGTCTTGTTCGTCGCGCTCGGTTTCAATTGACCGCTCAAGAATTGGCGCGCGACCGGCGAGTTGTTTTGATTGTTCTTGTAAATCTTGTCGTCGACCGGCAACCAACCCGTGACGCGGGTCTTGGTGTCAATTGGATCCGTGAGATAGCGCTCGAACATTTCCAACACCGGCAAACTGTCGTTGAAGAACGACGCGACATCCGCGACGTACGGTTTTTGCGCTTCCACATCAAAGCCATCGGCTAATTTGTCCACCGATTCTTTGATGTTGATCGCTTTGCCGTCGGCAGTTTTTTGCGCGTACGGCAAATTCATCCCACGCGCACCTTCCGCGCCTTCCGGATCATTTTTGAATCCGATGCCGGGGCGCAGATTGTAATCGTACGAAACGAACGGGTGAAAGTACGTAAAGCGGAAACCAATGTCCATCGAGAGTTGATATTTACCGGCTTTGTGGACATTGTTGCGTTCCGACGATTGGTACGGTTTGACCGTGACCTTGATGCCGAATTTGGTCAACTGTTGCGCGACGTTTTCAGACGACGCGAGGTATTCGGTGAAATCGGCGGGGACGATCAACTCGTACGCCATCGGTTTGCCTTTGTCGTCCGTCCAAATGCCGGCACTGCCTTCTTTTTTGAATCCGAGACCAGTCAACAGCGCTTCGGCTTTTTTCGGATCGTAATCGTACGTGTTCAGCTTCGCGATTTGCGCGGGCGTGAGCCAAACGGGGACGGACACATCGGTGAAACCGACTTCGTACTTGATCGGCTTGCCCGCTTCGCCAAACGCGACCTGCGCGTTTTCAACGCGATTGATCGCGTACGCAAACGCTTGACGAACTTCTTTTTTGTTCAACGGATAGACGTCGTTGTTAAAGTAAATGCCGGGTCCGTTTGTCGCGGGTCCGCCCAGCACGACGTATTGATTTCCGGCCGCGCGAATCGCGGCGAGATTCGCGGGACTGTACGCGTTGGACGAGTAATCCATATCGCCGGAGAGATACAACGGCATGTCTTGCAACGTATCGCCCCAGTACACGACGACTTTATCGAAATCAATTTTGTCCGCGTTGAAACCGCCCGCGTTTTTCACCAGCGTGAATTGCGCTTCGGTCAATTGTTTCGCGTCGACGTTGTAGGGACCATACACCACCGCGTTCGCAGGACGGAACGCGGCGAGTTCGTCCAAAACTTTTTTCACGTCATCGCTTTTGCGATCCGCGTTTTTCTTGCGAAAATCCGCGGCGGCGTCCATCCACTTGCCGTACTGCGCGTACGGGCGCGTGATTTCCGAGCGCACGATCGTATCCAGAATCGCGGGACCGGGAGTCTTGACGAAAAAGTCTACGACCTGCGCGTTACGCGCGACCACATCTACGAGCGAATTCCACGTACCACTGCTTTGCAACCATCGAATGTTGTACGATCCGACGATATCTTTGGTGGTGAACGCCGAGCCATCACTCCATTTGCAATCGGCGCGCAATGCAATCGTGATCGTCGCTTTCGTTCCTTCCGGCACACTCGCCGCCGGTGCAACCGTTTGTCCGGTCGACGAGCACGGCGGCGGCGGAAGCGTTGCCTTTAGTGCCGCAGTCGTTGGCGCGGGTGCGGGTGTCGCCGCTGGCGCGCACGCGGCAAGCGCGATTGCGAGTAATAAAGTTAGGACCAAATTTTTTTTCACGGTCTTCTCCTCTTTGAGTCGTTAGTTGTTAGTCGCTAGTCATTCGTGGTTAGTTATTAGTTTCCGTTTTTCCTCCTTTCTTGAATCACCACAGAGATGCAAAGAAAAATATTTTCTCTGTGCCCTCTGCTCGCCTTCGGCAGTCTGTGGTAAAAATTTTTCAATTGTTACGTCGAACGATCAACGCAATCAGCGCGATAAAAATCAAACCGATCACGAGACTCGTGACGCTGATAATAAATTCGGCGGTGTCAGGTTTTTGAAACAGAATCAGCGCGCCCGAGGTGAGCGAAATAAATAGCGCGATGCGAAACCACGCCAGTCCGGCTTCGGGATTCATTTTAGAGTGACGAGACGCAAAGCGTTCCTGTCACGCGCCACGCGTCACTTTTTCCTCGACGAGATGACATGCGACGCGCGCACCATTCGCTTGCGTCAATTCCGGCCTGACGCGCTCACAAATTTCTCCGATGAATTGCGGACAGCGCGGATGAAACGCGCACCCGCTCGGCAAACGCATCAAACTCGGCACGTCCATACTCCGCAATTCAATTCGCGATTTTTTGCGTGTCACATCTGGATTGGCTTCGGGAATCGCGCTCAATAAAACTTGCGTGTACGGATGTTGCGGATGTTCCACCAATTGCCGCGACGGGGCGATCTCCACCAAGCGGCCCAAATACATTACGCCGATGCGTCCCTCCCACGCGAAATATTTTGCGAGCGCGAGATCGTGCGTGATAAATAAAACCGACAGCCCCATCGCCGTTTTGAGTTTCGAAAGTGTATTCAACAAACTGATCCGAATCGAAACGTCCACCATCGAAACGGCTTCATCCGCGACGATGAACGCGGGATTGACCGTCAGCGCGCGCGCAATCGAAACGCGTTGGCGTTGCCCGCCGGAAAGTTGATGTGGATATTTATCGAGCAGATCATCCGGCGGCGTCAGGTCAACCAATTCCAAAAGTTCGCGCACGCGTTTGCGCGTCGCGGTTTCTGTTTGAGTGTAATGATGATGGCGCAACGGCGCGGCGATGGTATCGAACACCGTGCGCACCGGATTGAGCGACGCGTACGGGTCTTGATGGATCATTTGCACGCCCAGCCGAAATTTTTTATGCGCGTCGCCGCGCAAGTTTGAAATTTCTTCGCCGCGAAAAAGAATTTCGCCGGACGAAACCGGTAAAACCCCCGCGATCATTTTGCCGGTCGTTGTTTTGCCGCAGCCGGATTCACCGACGAGGCAAACGATTTCGCCCGCGTTGATCGCCAGCGATAGATCGTCCACGGCTTTGATCGTCTGCCGTTTCACTTGAAACGTGCGCGTGACGTGGTCGAGAGCGATAAGCGCGTTTGCCATTTTCTATTTCACCACAGAGGCGCAGAGGATCGATTGTCATTCTGAGGGAGCGAAGCGACCGAAGAATCTCGCAAAGTCCTTCGACCTTTCAAGTTGCTCGCGAGATGCTTCGCTTCGCTCAGCATGACAACGTCAGTTATTTTCTCCACATCCTTTGCGGTCTTGTTTTACTTTCATTTCGCACTACGCCAATTCCAACACGCGACGCGATGCCCGGGCGAAACATCTTCCAGCTCCGGCTCATCGCGCGTACAGCGATGATCCGCGAGCGGACAACGCGGATGAAATTTACACCCGCTCGGCAGGTCAATCAAATCCGGCGGTGAGCCGGGGATCGAAGAAAGATTTTCGTGCGTGCCGGTGATCGTTGGCACCGCGAGAATGAGACCAATCGAGTACGGATGCGCGGGCGATTTGAAAATTGTTTTCACATCGCCCACTTCGACGACCTTGCCCGCGTACACCGTCGCAACGCGATCGGCGAGTTCCGCCGCGAGCGAGAGATCGTGCGAAATGAACATCAACGAAAAATCTAATTTGCCGCGCAACTCTTTCAACACGTCCATAATGTTGCGCTGAGTCAGAATGTCGAGCGCGGTCGTCGGCTCATCGAGAATTAAAAGTTGCGGTTCGAGCAATAAACTCAGCGCGATCAAAACGCGTTGGCGCATGCCGCCGGATAATTCGTGCGGAAAAGATTTCCACACGCGTTCCGGATCGAGCCGGACGAGCGTGAGCAAATGGCGCGCGCGTTCGCGCAACGCATTGCCGTGCAAATAACCGTGCGCTTTGGCGGTGTCCGCGAATTGATCCGCGATGCGCAGCACCGGGTTGAGCGCGTTGAGCGCAGATTGAAAAACCATCGCGCATTCTTTCCAACGAAATTCGCGC
Organism: Chloroflexota bacterium; assembly: GCA_016200825.1. GTDB lineage: Bacteria > Chloroflexota > Anaerolineae > UBA4142 > UBA4142 > JACQEA01. The sequence goes on from JACQEA010000023.1 coordinate 5,860, forward strand.
AAGCCATTGCCGCGCAATCCCAACACGTCAATCTCGATTGCGCCCGCGCCATTGTGATCGCGGCGATACGTGATCGCGCCTTGCGTAATTTGTGCGCTTGCGGGAAGCAATTGCACAACACCGAGACCCAACGTCGTTTTGCCCGATCCGCTTTCGCCGATCAGCGCGAGCGCCTCGCCGCGCTGAACATCGAATGAAACATTGCGGATCGCTTGCACGCGCCCGCGCCGCGCAGAGTATTCGATGGAGAGATTTTGAACGGATAGAACAGAATTCATTTTCACCACAGAGGCACGGAGAACACAGAGAATATTATTTTTCTAGTTCGCCCAAGATCATTTGAATCGAAAGAACAGAATTCATATTCACCACAGAGGCACGGAGAACACAGAGAATATTATTTTTCTAAATTTCCCAACACCAATCTTTTGATGCCTTGTTTGAGAAGACTGACATTGAAGTTGATTAGCAATCCTACTTTGCGATCTGCCAACCGAAGATAGGTCAATAATTGCGCCTCATGGATTGGCAGAATTCCCTCTACGGATTTTATTTCAACAATAACACTGTTTGCCACCAACAAATCAATTCGGTAACCCGCCTCCAGTCTAATTCCTTTATATTCGATCGGCAATTGCTTTTGGCGTTCAAACGGAATTTTTCTCAACGATAATTCATGACAAAGACATTCTTCATAAGCCGACTCCAGCAATCCTGGTCCCAATGCTTTGTGAACCTCAATCGCCGCGCCAATAATATTCTGTGTGATACTATTTATTTGTTCTTCTTTCATTCCTCTGTGTTCTCTGTGCCTCTGTGGTGAAACTATTTATTTCTTGTTCTTTCATTCCTCTGTGTTCTCTGTGCCTCTGTGGTGATACTATTTATTTCTTGTTCTTTCATTCCTCTTTGCTCTCTGCGCCTCTGCGGTAAAATTTTCACACGCTCGTGCGCAAGCGCGGATTAAACACTTCATCCAACGAACGCGCGAACGAAACCAGCGCGAGTTGAAACAATACAATCGCGCCAATCGGCGCGAGAATACTCGCGGCGGCTTGCGGCGCGAACAACGCGGCGCGCCGTTCCGCCGCACTGATCATCACGCCCCAATTCGTGCCCGAGTACGGTACGATGCCGAGAAAGACGAGCCCGGTCTGCTGATAAATCGCGTGCGTCATCGTAAAGATCATCGCGATCGCGATGAACGAAAACATATTCGGTAAAATTTCGCGAAAAATAATATTCGGCGCGCCGAGATTCAACATCGT
>JACQEA010000448.1 GCA_016200825.1 Chloroflexota bacterium
AAAATTTTCGCGGCAACATTCGGCGAGGGCGGTTTGGAAATCAAAACGATCGTTTCGGTTTGCGCGTCGCGCGCGAGAAAATCCAACGCTTGCAATGTCGTGATTCCACCGACCGCGTCTTTCAAATCATTTGTGCCGGTGCCCAGCGCGTAACTCACGCCTTCGCCCAAGCGATGAATCCCGACGCTGATCGCTTGCGTGCCCGTTCCCGACGCGCCGACAATTCCGATTTTGCCGCGCCGCACGCGATTCGCAAATCCCAAACCGATGCCATTGATGATCGCCGTGCCGCAATCGGGTCCCATCACGAGCAAACCTTTTGCGCGCGCGGAATTTTTCAGCGCGATTTCATCCTCGAGCGAAACATTATCGCTGTACAAAAAAACGTGTTTGCCTAAATTCAACGCGTCGCGCGCGACGCCTGCCGCGAATTTCCCCGGCGTGGAAACTAAAACCCATTGCGCGTCGGGCAACATTTGCGCCGCGTTCTCCAAACTTTTCGGACGATACGCGTCGTCGCTCGTCGCGCGTTTGCGCGCTAGCAACGCGTCAATTTGCGCGAGCGCGTTCTGCGCGGCGGTTTCATTTTCTGCGCTCACCGCGATCAATAAATCTTCCGCGCGCGCCGCGTTCGCATCGGGCGCGAGCAAATTATTTTGCGCGAGCAGTTCTTTGTTCGCGTCGGTCGCCATCACCACGCCCGCGTCCAACACCTGCGGCAACGCGAGCAATGCTTTCTGCAATTGCATCAGGACGACGGAGTCGTAATACGCGCCGGGGCGAATTTGAGTGCGAGTGGTAGGCAAGGACAACCTCAAAGAAAATGATTGAACTTACGCGAATGGCAGAGGATAAGAAAGCATTTTCAACCCACCGATGAAACGATAATCGCGTTCGTTCTTGGTCGCAAAAGAAAAGTTTTGCGTGAGAACGGTTGCGGCAATTAGCGCATCCGCAATGAGCAAGCCATGACTCAAACGATAGCGATTTAACAATTGGACGGTCGCGTCGGAAATCGCTTCATTCAATTTGAGAATTTGAAAGCGCGCTAGAAAACGCTCTAGCGCGCGAAGGTCCGTTTTGTTGCGGCAACCGACGATGAGTTCCATTTGCGTAACGACACTAATTGAAAGCGTTGCTTGCTTTTCAATTTGCTCAAGACAAGTAACTGCCTCTTTCACGCCGCGTCCCGCATCAATCAGCACATCAGTATCTACGACAACGGCATCAGGCACGGCGGCTTGTCCATTCACGCCGACGAATTTCACGAACCCATGCGCTGCTCTCCTGCAAATCCTCGCGTTCTCGCCACAATCCGATGAACGGCTCGCTGGCTAAACTTGTCCGTTTGCCATTCTTGCGGAGGCGTGGTGGCGCATTGCGTTTTCGCAAGGATGAAATAAATTTAGCGGCTTGCTTTTGCAATTCTGGCGGCAGAGAATTGAATTCGCGCCAGAGTCTATCTTGTTTCATGAATACCTCGCTCGTCTTTCAGACAACATTATACGCGAAATCGCGGCGCCGCGCTATTATCCCTGACCCAACGCGATTTTTCGCCGCGTCGTCCCGCCTCTTTGCGAAATCAACGCGACTTGCACACTCGCGCCTTTTTTTCCGCGCACGACCCACTCTGCCCATTTCACATTATCGGTTGGCTCGCCGGGCGCGAAAAAGTTTTGGCGCAATTTATTCGAACGACCTTCGAGATGTCCCAAATCAATTTCGCGTTCGCCATTTTCGAGCGTCACGCCCTCACCAAGCGTTAGCACCGCGCACACATTGCGCGTCGCTTTGCGTTCTTCCGCTTTTTTGCTGATCGCGGTCGAGAGAAAACCGTAATTGCGCGCGGCGAAGCGAATTCGATACACATCCTCGCCGAGCGCATCGCACGCGAGATCATCCATGCGCAATAAGGGAAGCATCGCCGCGTGCGCGAGCACAAAGCGCGCGTTTTTCTCCGCGACCTCCGGCAAAAATTTCGCAGGCGGATTTTGAAAAACATATTTAGAATACCAGCCGCCGATTTCAATTTCGCCTAACTGCGGATGTTGGAACGCGCGCCATTTTTCAAAGAACGGCGTGTCGAGATTCGCGTCCATCCAATCCAACAATTTTTTGTCGTCGTCCGGTTTGCGTTCGTACATCAACCATTTGATCGGATCATGTTCGACCCCGGCTTTCGCAACCACGTCCCACAGTTCGGTCGAAAAAATAAAAATGCCGAGATGTTCGTACATCCAATCCAAGAATCCGCCGCGAATCAACACTTTGGCTTCGTAGCGAAAATCGTGATAGATCGAAATGTGTTTATAGCCGGTAATATCCGTGCCGCGCGCGCCAATCGCTTTGAAAATTTCAAGATCCGGCGTGGGAAACGCGTCGTCGTTTTGCGCGCAGTACGGTCGCAAGATGACGCCGCTAAAAGTGTGAAACGATTGCGCGCCGCCAATGTTTGGATGCGCGATGATGAAATCATGCACCGCGCGCGTTTCCGGTTCGGACAACGGCATCGCGCCCGCGCCGGATTGCGTAGAATCGGGTTGCCAATCGTACGGCGATTGCCGATTGTTGTCGAGTCCAAATTTCGGCGGCGCGAATTTTATTTCGCGGCCGTTCCAATCGTTGATAATCCCTTCGCGCAATAAACGATAATACGTTCCACCGTCTTCATCCGGTTTGCGTTTGGTCATCACGCGCGCATCCACCTCTGAAATTTTCCACGAACCGTTTGGATCTTTCACGCGCATCCACAAAATATGTCCGTCGCCGTCCACATCTTCCGGTGTGAGACCGGGACGCGGCTCGTCCCACGGATACATGCGTTTGGAACTTCGAACCGCGTGCGGCGTTTTCAAATAAAAATCCGCGCCGTCCACGCCGATGCGCGGGAGCGCGTAGATGGTGCGCGTGTCGAGGAGGCGCGTGATCGAATCGTCGGTACCGTAATGATTCAAACAATGCGCGATGAGCCATTGCACGGTCGCGCAGCCCGTCACTTCACCCGCGTGAATTTGCGCATCCACATAAAACGCGGGCTTGTCCGCGTAATCGCCTGTTTGCGTGTTCGTAATTTCGAGCAACCAAATATCGCGATTTTCGTACGATGTGCCGATAGAAATTTTTTTGCAGAGCGCGGGGAATTGTTTTTCCGCGTCGTCGAGAAACGCGGTCAGTTCCGCGTAATCGTAATAATGCGAGGTGTCGAAGGTGAGCACAATGAATCTCCTTTGATTCGGAATTGGCGCAATTATACTCTGGTGATGTTAAATCGTAAAGCGTGAAAATAAAGTTACGCTTTGCGTTTTATTTTTTTAGGTAATTGCCATCAGCGCGATTCCACAAACCATCATCGTTGCGC
>JACQEA010000024.1 GCA_016200825.1 Chloroflexota bacterium
GAGCGCGAATTTCTCGCGATCCTCCGCGAGTACGAACAACTGGGCGCGCTCAATCGCAAGTTGGGCGCGTACGCGGGGTTGTGGTTCGCGGAAAATACTCAGGATGGCGCGGCGCTCACGTTTCGTCGTCAAGCCGAACAATTGCTCACCGATCTGGGCAATCGGACACTTTTCTTTTCGTTGTGGTGGAAATCGCTGAACGACGACGCGGCGGCGCGCTTGCTGAAAAATTCCGGCGACTTGAAATATTATCTCGAAGCCGAACGTCTTTTCAAGCCGCACACGCTCGTCGAAGCGCAAGAACAAATCATCAACTTGAAAGACGTGAACGGCATCAATGGCTTGATCACCGTGTACGATATGCTGACGAATTGGCTCAAGTTCAAATTAAAAGTGAACGGCAAAGAAAAAGAAATGACGCGCGAGGAATTAATGACGCACGTGCGCAGTGCGTCGCCGCAAGTGCGCGCCGCGGCGTATCGCGAATTGTATCGCGTGTTCGGCAATGACGGCAAAGTGCTCGCGCAGGTGTACGCGTATCGGGTGCAAGATTGGGCGAGCGAGCAATTGCAACTGCGTAAATTCAAATCGCCGATGGCGGTTCGCAATTTGATCAACGATGTGCCAGACGCCGCGACCGACGCGCTGTTGGACGTGTGTCGCGCGAACGCGTCCGTCTTTCAACGTTATTTCAAACGCAAAGCGAAATGGATCGGCATGCCGTCGGGAAAATTACGCCGCTATGATATTTACGCGCCGCTCGCGCCGGCGGAGAAAAAATTTCCGTACGATCAAGCCGTCAAGATGGTGTTAGAAAGTTTCAACGCGTTCTCGCCCACGGTCGCGCAATTGGCGCGCCAAGTCTTTGCAGATCAACACGTGGATTCCGAAATTCGCCCCGGCAAAATGGGCGGCGCATTTTGTTACGGCGTTCTGCCGAATCTTTCGCCGTACGTTTTGCTCAATTACACCGGCCACGCGCGCGATGTTAGCACGATCGCACATGAATTTGGTCACGCGATCCACGCGCTGCTCGCGGCGGATCATTCCGCGCTGACGTTTCATTCCGCGTTGCCGCTCGCGGAAACCGCGTCGGTCTTTGCCGAAATGTTATTGACGCAACGCCTGCTGAAAGATGAAACCGATCCGCGCGTGCAGCGCGATTTGCTCGCGACGAAAATTGACGATACGTACGCGACCGTGATGCGGCAAGCCTATTTTATTTTGTTCGAGCGCGACGCGCATCAAATGTTCGCGGCGGGAAAATCGGTGGAAGCCGTCTGCGAAAAGTACATGGAAAATTTGCGCGAACAATTCGGCGACGCGGTGGAGGTCAGCCCGGAATTTCAATGGGAGTGGGTGAGCATTCCGCACATTTATCATACGCCGTTCTACACGTACGCGTACAGTTTCGGAAATTTGCTCACGCTCGCGCTGTACAAGCAATATCAAAAAGAAGGCGAAGCGTTCAAGCCGCGTTATCTAAAAATTCTCGCGTACGGCGGCTCGGCAAGCCCAGACCACATCTTGCGCGAAGCCGGAATTGATATGACATCGAAAACGTTTTGGCAAGGCGGGTTTGATGTGATCAAAGAATGGATCGAACAATTAGAAGCGTTGCCGGAAGAACGCGCCGCGAAAAAAATAAAGACCAAACCGAAAAAAACGAAAAAGAAATCGTAAGAGCAGGACTTCGTAAATAAAAAGAGACGGACACGCAAACGCGCCTGTCTCTTTTGTTGTTACCCGTCATTTCAAATATCGCATTGAGAAATATTTTTTCAATGGTGATTCGACCGCTCGCGTAAAACGTACACCGCGGCTTGCGTGCGGCTCTCCAGATTCAGTTTGGTCAAAATATTGCTGACGTGCGCGCGCACCGTGCGCTCACTAATATCCAATTTGTGCGCGATGTTTTGATTGCTCAATCCTTTGCCGATCAATTGCAAGACCTCTTGCTCGCGCGCAGTCAACAACGCGGCGGGCGGTTGGCGCACTTCCTCGATCAGCAATCGCGCGATGGAGGACGGCACCGCCGCTTCGCCCCGCGCGACCGCGCGAATCGCGTTGAGCAAATCTTGATCGGTGGATGTATCTTTCAACAAATAACCCAGCGCGCCGGATTGAATCGCGGGCAACACTTTGTCTCTATCCGCAAAGCTGCTCAAGACCAAAATGCGCGCGTGCGGATTCGCGCGCACAATTTCACGAATCGCTTCAATTCCATTTTTGCGCGGCATTTGCAGATCCATCAACACCACATCCGGTTTTAGCGCGCGCGTCTTCTCCACCGCTTCGATTCCGTCGCTCGCTTCGCCGATCAATTGCAACTCGGCATCCGTTGAAATCAACGCGCGCAAGCCGCGGCGAACAATGGCATGATCATCGGCGATTAGGATGCGAATTGGCACCGGACCCCTTTTATAAGTTCTGCTTGAAATTTTTTTGAAAATTATTTTGTTTGCCGCGGCAGGGTAACGCTCACTTGCGTGCCTTTGCCCGGATTGGAGCGGAGGTCGAATCGCGCGCCCATGCGCCGCGCGCGTTCGGACATGCTCGTCAATCCCATACCGCCTTGCCCGCGCGCGCGATCAATTTCAAATCCTGTGCCGTCATCCGAAATTCGCAATTCAAGAGACTGCGCTTCGCCGCGCAGACTGAGAATGACTGTTTGCGCGGCGGCGTGCTTCAACGAATTGTTCAGCGCTTCGATCGCGATGAGAAACAAATCGTTTTCCGCTTCGACGGGAATCGCGAGCGTTCCCTGCGTCACCAATCGCGCTTGAATGCCCGCGCGTTTTTCGACCGCGCCCAGACGTTGTTCGAGCGCCTCGACCAATTTTCCTTTTTCCAAAGTTGGCGGGCGCAATTCGTAAACAAAGAGCCGCATCTCTTTGAGCGTGTCCTGCGAAACTTGCGACAGGTCCATCAAGTTCGCGGTGGCTTTGTCCAAATCACCCGCTTCGGCAAAACGCCGCGCGGCGGACGCTAACAATGTTTGGCTGTACAACGATTGCGTCAGTGAATCATGCAAGTCGTGCGCCAAGCGCGTGCGTTCTTGCAAAATCGCGGCGTGCGTTGCGTCTTCCAAGCCGCGCGCGGTTTCAATCGCGATTCCTAACAGCGCGCCGGTCGTGAACAGCATTTCCACTTCATGGTCCGACCACGCGCGCGCACCCTCGCGCAAAATGCTCACCGTTCCCAAAATATTTTCTCCGACGCTAACAGGTACGCAAACGTAACTGAACGCGCCGATAAGTTTTCCCGCGCGCGCGGTGCGCGCATCTTGCGTAATGTCGCTGATCGTGAGCGGCTCGCGCGTCTCGACAACTTGCGCGGGCAATTTTATTTCGACGAGCGCGGCTTTGATCTCCGCCAGATCGCGCGGCAATCCGCGCGTCGCGGCGAGCGTCAACCGCGCGCTCGATTTATCGCGCACATGAATGAATCCAATGTCCGCGCCGACGATCGGGAAAATGCGCGCGAGCGAATTGCTGAAGACGGTTTGCAAATCCGCGGCGTCTTTGATTTTTGTTGCCATCGGAAAAATTGCCGACAATTCGCGGATGCGTTGAACGGCGCGCGGTTCGGAAGCGGGAGGCGCGGCGGGAGAGGAGGGTTGAGCGTCATCCGCCGCGATCAATTGCAGAATGTTCGCGCGAAAAAGAAAATTTTCGGCGCGGCGGTTCAACCCGGTTTGGGGCGGAAGCAAATGCGCGCCGCAGGAAAAACAAAACGCGCCCGCGCGTGGATTCGCGATTCCGCACAACGGGCAATCCACTTGCGCGTGATCGGCAAAACGCGCGCCACACTCGTGACAAGCGTTATCGTTCGATCGGTTACGCGTTCCGCATTGCGAGCAATACAGCGCCGACATTGTGCTCCTGCTTTTTCGGTCCGACGCGAAAAGTATATCATCGAGCCTAGCGCGTGTCAAAAGGTTCTCACTCATTTTGCTCGCCGTTCTAACTTGTAGTAAAATCACGCGAGAGGAGTCCGATGTCTAACTTCCAACATCCAACCGCCGTTCACTGATTACTGACCACTGATTACTGATTACTGATCACTGATTACTGATCACTGGAGTTTACGAATGCGACTCGTCACCTTTCTCGCGAACGGACAAAAACGTTGGGGCGCAGTCCGCGGCGAAACCGTCGTTGATCTAAATCTCGCGCGCGCGA
>JACQEA010000025.1 GCA_016200825.1 Chloroflexota bacterium
GCTCTTGTCTTTTTTTTGGATGTTGCAAAGAGATCGCGAACGATTAACAGATTGCGCGACGCGCGTTTCGGTGTTGCCGCTCGGCGCGGGCGCGTTGGCGGGCAACGCGTTGGGGATCGATCGCGCATTTCTCGCGCGCGAGTTGGGTCTTGCGCGCGTCAGCGAGAACAGTGTGGACGCGGTGAGCGACCGCGATTTCATCGCGGAATTTTTATTTTGCGCGGCACTGATTGGTGTGCATCTCTCGCGCTTGGGCGAGGATTTGGTTTTGTACTCGAGCGCGGAATTTAATTTCATCGCGATGGATGATGCGTACGCGACCGGATCGAGTTTAATGCCGCAAAAGAAAAATCCCGACGCGATGGAATTGGCGCGCGGCAAATCCGCGCGTTTGATTGGCGATGTGATGACGGTGTTGACATTGTTGAAAGGCTTGCCGTCGTCGTACGATAAAGATTTGCAGGAAGACAAAGCGCCGCTCTTTGACGCGGTTGATACTTTGGAAATGCTTTTGCCGGTGGTCGCGGGAGTCATTCGCACAATGCGCGTAAACGCGGAAACAATGCGCGCCGCGCTCGACGCGCAAATGCTCGCGACGGATCTCGCGGATTATTTGGTGCGAAAAGGCGTGGCGTTTCGCGACGCGCATCGCAAAGCAGGCGAAGCGGTGAAAAATGCCGAGGCGCGCGGAATCGCGCTGAATGCAATGAGCGTGGACGAGTACAAAAAAATCGCGCCGGAGTTTAGCGCGGATGTGAAAGATGTGTTTGATTTTGCGCGGTCAGTTGCCGCGCGCGAAATTATCGGCGGAACAGGACCGAACGCGGTGCGCGCGCAAATCGAACAGGCAAAAAAATTGTTAGAGTAAATTACGCGCCGGGCTGGGCGCGGCATTTTGAAATTTACGCGCGGCTATGCTATACTCGCGCGCGTTGATATGCAAAACGCGCGCGAGTTGAATCGAAAATTTTTTTTCTGCATCGGACTGATCGCGCTGATCGCGTGTAATGCGGCATCGCCCACACAACCAGTCGTTGTAATTACTGAACCCGCGAGCGGAAGCGAATTTCGCGAGGGCGATCAAGTTGTGATCGAATCTACTTCCGACGACGCGAAAGCAATTGTGCGCGTGGAGTTGGTCGTGGATGGTGTCGTCGTCAAAACCGATCCATCGCCCACCGCGCAGGGTCAGCCCTCGTTGACGTTGGTGCAAGCGTGGCGGGCGATTCCGGGCAATCATACGATTATTGTGCGCGCGTATAATGCCGCAGGAAAAATAAGTGAACCGGTTGGAATTATTGTCACCGTCGTTCCATCGGTCGCGCAAATCGCGCCGACATTTACACCCAACGCAAGCGGCGCGATTAATCCAACGAACGCGCCGACGACTGCAGGAACGCGCGCACCTTGCACGAATGCCGCGACGTTTGTGAGCGAAACGATTCCGGATCGCACAAATTTTTTCGCCGGTAACGCGTTCAACAAAATTTGGCGTTTGAAAAATTCGGGAACGTGCACGTGGGGCGTCGGTTATTCATTTGGTTTGGTCAGCGGTGAAGCGATGGCAAGTTCAAACTCACTTGCCGTTCCCGCAATCGCGCCGGGCGGCATCGCCGAATTGCTTGTGCCGATGACCGCGCCCGCTACAATCGGTTTGCATTCTGCCGCGTGGCAATTGAAAAGCGATAGCGCGCAAAATTTTGGACCCCGCGTGACGATTGTCATTACCGTTTCAAATTCTGATCTCTCGCCGCAAGTTTCTCCAACCACCTCCGGTTGTAGTGGCATCCCAACGCTTTCTACTTTCACCGTCACCACAGAACAAATCACGGAAGGCGCGACGACGCGGATTCAATGGGGATTAATAACGAATGCGAGTTCGGTGCAAATTGATCCGGGCATCGGCGCGGTAAACACGCCGGGCGTTCGCGATGTTTCGCCCAAAATCACCACAACCTACACGTTAACTGCGCGCTGTGGACCCAACGCGCGCACTGCGTCCGTTACCATCATCGTCAATCCGGCTGGTTCCGCGATTGGAAATTTTGCGGGCGCGTGGATTCACAATTTCGGAACGATGACCCTGTCTCAATCCGGTTCGAACGTGCTAAACACGAGCGAGTACGTCAATGCATTTACAACCAACAAATCCAAAGGAAATATTTCCGGTACCGTCACCGGCAATACCTTGCTGGGGAATTGGTCAATCGAAGGCGTAAATGGAACGCTCCAATTTTATCTCGGCGCGAATGGAAATTCATTTGACGGCGCGCGCGTGAGCGAGCAACAACAATTGCGCTGGTGCGGAGCGCGGTCGGGATCGCCTTTTCCTAGCGGTTGTAGTTTTGCTGGCACTTGGAATATGTACTTCTCGGCGAATCCCGCATGTGCGACGATCACGTTAACGCGGATAGACGATACGGTCACCGGCAACTATTGCGGGTCTCTGCTCAATGGCACCTTGCAATACGTCGGATCAGAAACAGTTATAAATGGTACGACCTCACTCACCAGCGGATCAAATTCATTTGCTTTGTATTTGATTGATGGCTACAATGCGACTCAATTTCAAGGCGGCTTGGTTGGAATCGCGGGGAGTGAGTGGTGCGGGTGGCGCGGCAACGCGATCAAACCTCCGCAATGTGGCAAATAGGCACGCTGTAATAATCGCGATTGGTTCTTTATGAATCGTAATTTTGCGCGAGGGTCTTGTTTTCAGCTCTGATGTATGCTATACTCTGCCACAAGTTCATCCGCGAGGGAGGTGACCCAGATCAAGAAAGGAAAAATTCCCGGGTGTCACGAACAAGCGATTGATCTCAACGGACTCTCACTCAATCTCAAGGAGGCATAATGAGCGATTTACTGAATCTCTTGATGGATCTGAGTTCTCCATTGCTTTTGGCGGCGGCAAAAAAGAAAGCCAAGAAAAAAGCCGCGCCCAAACGCAAAGCCGCGAAAAAGAAAGCCGCCCCTAAGAAGAAACGCGCCGCCAAAAAAGCGGCACCTGAAAAGATGGGTATGACCTCGATGCCTGCGCCAAAGCCGGCAATGCCCGCGCCAGCACCGGCTCCAATGCCGATGCCGACACCTTCAGCACCGATGTCATCTCCGACGTCATCTTCAACTCCGCCACCTTCCACTCCGTCCACTCCTTGGACGACTAAACCATAAGCGGAGAGGATGGATGGCATTGCTACTGGAACGGTTGATCAGTGCGGCGTTCCCGTTATTGACAGTAGTGGCCCGAAAACAAAAATCAAAACGCGTCTCGAGGGCGGCAAAGAAAATATCCCGCGCCGCCTCTCCTCGCTCAAAACGCCGTGACGTTTCGAGAGTCAAGCCGAAAAAGGTCGCGCCGGCGCGCAATGAAAAGAAACAATTGCATCTCCGATCCGCGACAATCGCGCCGGCGCGTTCGCTTGATGAACCGGAACGCAAACCAGTCCCCCCAACCGGCCGCGCGATTTTGATCACGCCGGAAGATGGCAAGTACGTTGATACGCTTAATCCTACATTTCGCTGGCTTTCGGTGGGCGGCGCGACGCGTTATGAAGTTTGGTGGGGCGAAGAAAATCACAACACGGCTGGCATTCCGCTCATTTCTATTTCTACCTTTGCGGCGGTGCCAGTGGAAAAACCTTTGCTCATCGGCGTCACTTATCAATGGCGTGTGCGCGGCGGAAACGAAGCCGGCTGGGGGCCCTGGTCGCCGGAAGCTACTTTTCGCGTGGTGGCTGAACCGTTAGTCAGTTGAAATTTTTGCGCGCCAATTCTGAAACGATACCCCGCGCGCAATGTTTGAAAAATTCAAGTCCGAATCGGTGTTGATTAGGGCTTGTATGCAAAAAGGTTTATTGCCGCTGGTTGCGTTGATAAACCTTGATGCCAAACGCTCTAAAATCCTACAAGAAGATTTTGCATACACGCCCTAGTGATTTTGACTTTGAATTTTTTCTCATGGAGGAGAAAAGATGTCCAACCCTAAATTCCGATTCGTCGGAATCCTTGCTTTGTTCATCACCCTTTTCGTTCTCGTTCAATGCGCGCCGGCGCCAACTGCCACGCCCGCGCCGGTCGCACCGACCACCGCGCCCGCCGCGCCAAAACCGGCGGCAACTGCCGCGCCTCCGGCTCCAACACGCGGCGGCACGATAACGATGGCGGTATGGCAGGAACCTTCGTTGCTCAATCCCGCTCTTGGAAGCCAAACCGTTTTGGGCGAGGTTGATATCTTTGTTGTTGAGGGGTTGACCGATACAGATGACAAAGGCAACAGTTTTACCCGACTGGCAGCTGAAGTGCCGACTACTCAAAACGGCGGCGTGAGTCCAGACGGAAAAACTGTCACATACAAATTACGCCAAGGCGTAAAATTTCATGACGGCTCTCCGTTCACTTGCGAAGACGTTCAATTCACTTTCACGGCTGTCTCCTCCACGACTAATGGTTCTGTTGGGGCCTCCCGATACAAGGATGTTGACTCGGTTACATGCCCCGATCCGTTCACCGCGGTTGTCAAATTCAAAAATTTCTACGCCCCGTACGCGACGCTCTTTGGATACATATTTCCAAAAAACTCTGGCAAGACGGAAGACATGAAGAACTGGGCGTACAATCGCAAACCCGTCGGGACGGGTCCATTCAAAGTGGATGAGTTTGTTACCGGCGATCATGTGACACTTTTGCGGAATGAAAATTATTGGCAAACCGGCAAGCCGTACCTCGACAAAGTGATCATTCGCATCGTTCCATCGTCCGAAGTCGCGAAACAATTGATCAAGAACGGTGAAGCGGATGTGATGTGGAACAACTCTGAAGCCGACATTCCTGAAGTTGAAAAAATGACCGGCGTTAAATTGTCCAGCGCGGCGCGCTCCGGTGGCGAGCGATTGATTCTCAACCTCGTCAAGCCCGGCGATCCCGCGGATAACAAGACACCCCATCCGATTCTTGGCGATCTCCGAGTTCGCCAAGCGATTGCGTACGGCGTAGATAAGAAAACCATCATTGACAAATTGCTGAATGGCAAAGCGTTGCCCGGTTCAAGTGATTTGAATGTTGATCCGTACAACTGCACCGACATCAAAGCATTTCCGTATGATGCCGCAAAAGCCAAGCAACTGCTCGATGATGCCGGTTGGAAACCCGGCGCGGATGGCATTCGTGTGAAAGACGGCAATCGCCTCAAACTGAAATATCAGACGACGACCGGCAACAAACTCCGCGAAGATTCGCAAGTGTTGATTGTGGAGAACATGAAAGCGATCGGCGTCGAATTCTTTATCGAGAATCAGCCGTCCGCGCTTTTGCTGGGCACGTGGGACAATGCGAGTCCGCGCAAACGAGGTAGTTACGACATCGTCATGTACACGACGACTCCCGACATTGATCCACACAATTTCATGGTCACGTACTTCGGCTCGACATCAATTCCTTCACCAGACAATCAAGGCGGAATCAATTACAGCCGCTGGAACGATTCAGAGACTGATAAGTTGATTGCGCAAGCCGGTGGAATTCCAGATTGGCCTGCGCGCAAAGATTTGTACTGCAAGGCAGCCGCGCGCGTGGTGGAGGGCGCGAGTCACATCTATCTCTATCAACGCCTTAAACTCGATTCGTATCGCGATCGTTTGCAGGGATGGGTTCCGAATGGTTGGAACAATGATGGTTGGAACGCCGAGAATTGGTGGTTGAAAACGACCACGCCATAAGCGCAGCGGATTTTTTTTCGCAGATGGCTGATGGCGTCCGCGCTGTCAGCCATCTTCTTTCCACTTTTGCCTATGACGCTTTATATCGCGCGGCGATTGTTGCAAGCGATTCCACTTTTATTCGTCATCAGCGTACTTATTTTTACGCTGATTCAAGTCGCGCCCAACAATCCGCTCTCCGCGCTCGCGGACAATCCCAATATCTTGCCGGAAGATTTGAAACGTTTGCAAGATCAATACGGGCTCAACGATCCATTGCCGATCAAGTACGGCAAATGGCTCAGCCAAACTTTGCAAGGGAATTGGGGCACATCGTTCATCACGCATCGTCCCGTCCTCACGGAAATTTCCGAACGCTTGCCTAACACGCTCTATCTTTCCGCGATTGCGTTCGCATTCGCGTTGTTGATTTCAATTCCCATCGGCGTGATCTCCGCCACGCGACAATATTCGCTCTTCGATCACATCGCCACTACCATCGCGTTTATGGGTCAATCCATTCCGATTTTTTGGTTTGGATTGATTCTGATCATTTTGTTCGCGGTCACTTTGCAAAATCCACTCGCGGGTACCGATATTTTTCCACACGCCGCGCCTCTGCCGCTTTTTCCGGGCGGCGGAATTAC
>JACQEA010000452.1 GCA_016200825.1 Chloroflexota bacterium
ATCGCGATCTCGGCGCTCATGCCGATCAACATTAGCGCGCTGACGATGCCGAGCCGCGGCAAGCGACGCGCGCGATCATCTCCGCGCACGCGGCGCAAACAAATCGCGAGCATCAACGCGGTGAGGATGAAACCGAGCAAGAGCCAAAAGGGTGGAATGAATCCGTCGGGAATATGGAGATGGGACATTGGGAATTACAAATGAGAAATGACAAATTACAAAGTAAAATTTACAAATGACAAATTACAAATTGCCACTTCGCGCGTTGTCATTTATCATTTGTCATTTGTTATTTGTTATTATCAATCCTATTCTACCACAAGAAACGCGGGCGGGATAAAGTTGTCGTCTCGTGCTATAATGCCGCTTGTGAATTTGAAAGGAAGAGTGATGCAGGCGAAACGAATTAATTGGAAATTATTTTTTGAATGAAAAAATTTTTTATGCGCGGGGGTCGCTTGCGCGCAGGTTGGCGCATCGCGTTGTATTTGATCGCGTCGCTGATCGTGACAATCGTCGGCTCGCTTGGTGTTGGATTGTTGGTTGGTTTAACAATTGGTGCCGCGCTTGCGAATCAAGGCGTGCCAAACACCGAAATTTCTGCGCGCATTCAAACGATGTTCACGCACTTGTTCGATTTTCCTTTACTCGCGTTGAGTTTTCAAGGCGCGCGTGTATTGTTGGGCTTGGGATTGATTTGGCTCTTTCGTCGCTGGATTGACAAACGCGAATTCCGCGCGCTGGGATTTCAATTGACGAATGGATGGTGGAAAGAATTTGGCGCGGGTTTTGTTTTCATTCTCGCGATGTGGGTTATGATTTTCGCGCTGACGCTCTTGACCGGCGCGGCGCAAATATCGGAAGTAGGGCCGAGTTTGAATTTTGCCGCGATACTTGGCGCGCTCGCGTTTGGACTTGGCTTCAACTTGCTCGTCGGAATTATTGAAGAAGCCGATGCGCGCGGTTACATTCTGCAAAATCTCGCGGAAGGAATTCGTTTCGCGCCTGCCGTTATCATCTCGTCCGCGTACTTTGCGTTCTTGCATCGCTTGAATCCCGGCGCGGGCTGGGGTTCGACAATTGGAATTTTTTTCGCGGGCATCACGCTGGCGATGGGATATTATCTCACCCAGCGTTTGTGGTTTTCGATTGGCATGCACGCGGCGTGGAATTTCGCCGAAGGTCCGGTGTTTGGTTTTCTCGTGAGCGGTTTGGATATGGGCGGCTTGTTCAAAATAAACGTGACCGGTCCGGAATGGTTGATGGGCGGCGCGTTCGGTCCCGAAGCGGGCGCGCTCGCGGTGGGTGTTGAAGTTGCGGCGATGATGATTTTGATTTGGTTTGCGCGCAGAAAAAAAGGGACACTGGTGAACGCGGGAAAAAATTAGATTGGACACAGATGTACACAGATTAACACAGATAAGAAAATAATTGGTCGCGGATTTTTTTCGATACTTCAGTGTAAACTCCACGAGAAATCGTATCACTCGAAATGACAACGATTTCGAATTTAGAATTTCTCGAATTACACAACACTTTCTACTGTCAACCGTCTATTGTCTACTGTCAATTTTCTACTGCCTACTGCTTACTGATAACTGTTTACTGTTACCTACTTGTCATGTTCCCACTTCAACTCATTATCTTTTTTCTCGGTCTCGCGCTTGTGGTCTGGACGATCTTTTCCGCCATTCGCACATTTGTCTTGCCGCGCGGCGAACAAGATACGTTAACGCGGATTGTTTTTATCACCACGCGATTTTTATTTTACACTGCCGTCCGTCCAATGAAATCATTCGTCAAGCGCGATCGTGTGCTCGCGTATTACGCGCCGGTCAGTTTGCTCGCGTTGCCGCCAACATGGTTGGCGTTGGTTGGTTTGGGTTACACCGCGATGTATTGGTCGCTTGGCGCGCCATCATGGTACGATGCGTTCCGCATCAGCGGCTCGTCGTTGTTGACGCTCGGTTTTGAAACGGTTCAAGATCCATTCAAAACATTTTTGATTTTTTCGGAAGCGACGATTGGTTTGATGCTCGTCGCGTTATTGATTGCGTATTTGCCGACGATGTACGCCGCGTTCTCGCGCCGCGAAACAGCAGTCGCGATGTTAGAAGTGCGCGCGGGCTCGCCGCCATCGCCCGTGCAAATGCTCGAGCGTTTTCATCGGCAAGGTGGTTTGGATCGCCTCACCGATTTTTGGGAAATTTGGGAAGCGTGGTTCGCCGATATTGAAGAAAGTCACACCTCGCTTTCCGCGCTCGTTTTTTTTCGGTCGCCGCAAAGTGAACATTCGTGGGTCACCGCGTCCGGCGTGGTGTTGGATGCCGCGGCGTTGACGCTGTCGACCGTCGAAATTCCGTACGATCCGCAAGCCGCGTATTGCATTCGCGCGGGTTATCTC
>JACQEA010000445.1 GCA_016200825.1 Chloroflexota bacterium
CGCGCGGAACGCGCGACGATTGGCGGCGTCCTCGCTACCGACGCGAGTGGAGCGTTGCGTTTGCGTTTTGGTCCCGCGCGCGATTTCACATTAGGCATGCGCGTGGTCAACGCGCACGGGACACTAATTAAATGCGGCGGCAAAGTCGTCAAAAATGTCGCGGGGTACGAGATGACTAAATTGTACATCGGCTCGCTCGGCACGCTCGCGCTGATCGCGGAGGCAACGTTCAAAGTTTTTCCAAAACCGCAAGAAGAAATCACATTCGTCGCGGCGTTCGCAACTTTAGGCGACGCGGACGCAACCGCGCGCACGTTGTGGAATCTCACGACCGCGCCGCTCGCGCTAGAATTATTCGATTCACAAATCGCGCGCGGGTTGGGCTTTGAAACAAAAGCCAGTGAATGGATGATCGCCGCGCGCTTTGGCGGAACGCAATCGCTCGCGCGCGCCGCACTCGATAAAGCAATCCGCGCGGCAAAAGAAAATAACACGCGGGAATTTGCCGAAGCGCGCCGCGCGTCGTTGTGGGATGACATCGCAAATTTGCCGATCACTCTGCGCGATCAAAATCCGCGCGGCGCGATTGTGCGCGTCGCGTGTGCGCCCGCGCGCGTGTGCGAAACAATTGAAACGATCTTGCAATGTGCGCACGCGAATTCCATCGAACCGAAATTATTCGCGCACGCAAGAGCCGGGATAATTCACGTCGGATTGGATGGAGAGATAGAGATTTTGAAAAAAACCATCGCAGAATTACGCGCCGCGCGCGCGCCAAATCCCGCGTCTGTCGTCATCGAAGCCGCGCCGCGCGCGTTGAAAGAAAAAATTTCAGTGTGGGGCGAGGCGGGCGCGGCGCATTTTTTGAATCAGCGCATCAAAAAACAATTCGACCCGCAAAATATTTTCAATCCCGGACGATTTGTAGGCGGGCTATGACGCAAACTCATTTCACGATTCTCGATGCGCCGTCCGACGCGGACCTCGCGCGCTGCGTGCATTGCGGATTGTGCCTCAATCAATGTCCGACCTACCGCATCACCGGACTCGAAACGGAATCGCCACGCGGTAGACTATTTTTGATTCGCGGATTCGCGGAAGGCACGCAGCAAATCAACGCGCAATTCGCCGAACACATTGGTCTCTGTCTCGGTTGCCGCAATTGTGAAACCGTTTGTCCGAGCGGCGTTCGGTTTGGGCATTTGCTCGAAGCCGCGCGCGGCGAAATGATCGCGCAGAAAAAGATCGGACGGATCGAACGCGCGGCGCGATGGATTATTTTCAAACAAATTTTTCCGCATCCCGCGCGTTTGAACGCGCTCGCCGCGCTGATCGCGCTTTATCAGCGAATGGGTTTGCAAAAGATTTTGCGCGCGTCAGGCGCGCTAAAATTGTTTGGCAGAATCGGAGCATTGGAAGCATTGTTGCCTTCGCGGCGCGTAACAACTTTTCGTTTTCGCACCAGCCGTGTTTCTGAAATGGAACATGGAAAGCAAGGCGCGTTGTTTACCGGTTGCATTATGCGCGCGGCATTTGGTGATATTCACGACGCGACGGTGAATGTGTTGGAACAAAACGACTGGCGCATCACCGCGCCAACGCAACAAGTTTGTTGCGGCGCGTTACATTTGCACGCGGGCGAGCGCGAGTGGGCGAAAGAATTGGCGCGCCAGAATATTGACGCGTTCGCGCGTTCGAAGCAAAACGAAAATTCGAATGACGCGCCCATTATTGTGAACGCGGCGGGATGTGGCGCGGTGCTAAAAGAATACGGCGAGTTGTTGCGCAACGATCCGGTGTACGCGCAACGCGCGCATGAATTTAGCGCGCGCGTCTTGGATGTGAGTGAGGCGCTCGCCCAAACACCGCTCGCAAACATGCGGGCGCAGAAATTACGCGTGACGTATCAAGAACCGTGTCATCTCGCGCACGGACAACAAATCAAAAAACAACCGCGCGAGATTTTGAACCAAGTGCCGGGAATTGATTTTGTGGAAATGACCGCGAGCGATCGCTGTTGCGGGAGTGCGGGGATTTACAATGTCCTTCATCCCGAAATCGCGAATGTGTTGATTGATGAAAAAATGGCGAACATCGCCGCGACCGGCGCGGAAGTTGTCGTCACCGGAAATATTGGCTGTTTGTTACAACTCGAATACGGAAAATCGCGTTCGGGATGGACGGGGCGCGTGATGCATTTAGTTGAACTGCTAGATGCGGCAGAATAGATTTAAGGCGCGAATAATTTTTCAGAATTGCGTTTGTCATTTCGAGCGTAGCGAGAAATCTAGTTGTTCCAATAACAAGACCCCTCGCTTCGCTCGGGGTGACAATTCATAGCCAACTATTCGCGCGCGACTATCCGACCATCTGACTATTCGACTACTAGCCTATCAGACTATTAGACTAACTCAAACATTCCACTGCCCCGTAATCAAGGGCTGTAAAAACGGATTCAGCATTTTTTCTTCCGCCATTGTTGTCGCGGGACCGTGTCCCGGATAAACAATCGTTTCATCGGCAAGCGGAAAAAGTTTATCGCCGATAGATTTCATCAGCGTCGCGTAATCGCCGCCGGAAAAATCAGTGCGACCGATGCTGGCTTTGAAAAGCGTATCGCCCGCGAAAACTATTTTATCTTGCACTAGACAAATTCCGCCGGGAGTATGACCGGGTGTGTGCAATACGCGTAACGAAATTGATCCGACCGACACAACGTCGCTCTCTTGTAAAATTTTTTCGGGCGGCGCGGGTTGCGGGATTGCGAGACCAAACCGCGCCGCGCTCGCTTGCGCGTATGACAAGATCTCGATGTCCGCCGCGTGCAAATAAAATGGCGCGCCGGTCGCGACGCGAACTTCGCTCAGCGCGCCGACGTGATCGAAATGCGCGTGGGTATTGACAATCGCGCGCGCGATCCAATGATGAGACGCGAGCGCGGCAAGAATCGCGCGCGCATCACCGCCCGGATCAATGACAATTGCTTCGCCCGTTTTTTCATCACCCACCAGATAACAATTCACCGCGAGCGCGCCGACAACAATCGTTTCTAGCATCATGCGCGCATTATACTTGCGCGCGGGCGATTGTCAACGGCGTGCAGGAATGTTATCATCGCCGCGTTTCAAAACTATTCGCGCGTTCGTTCCGTATCCTAATCAAATGCCTGATCGTCTTGCCGCCGCGATTCTCCAAACAATTCATTACGCCGATTTGTTTGATTATCCACTAACTTCCGACGAACTGTTCCATTTTCTAATCGGCGTTCGCGCGACCCGCGCCGAAATTTTCGACGCGCTGAACGATCACTCGCGGCTCAATGGCAACCTCGCGCGATTCGATGGATATGTGATGTTGCCGCGCCGCGCGCATTTGATCGCGCAACGCGCGCGTTTACACGCGGACGCGGCGACACAATTACCGCGCGCGCGATTCTACGCGCGGTGCATCGCGCATTTTCCGTTTGTGCGCCTGATCGCGCTCACCGGCGCGCTCGCGATGCAAAACGCGCGTGATCGCGACATTGATCTGTTCGTCGTCACCGCGCCGGGACGATTGTGGCTCGTGCGCGCGCTGATCATCGCGCTCGTCCGGATCGCGCGCGTGCGCGGTGATAAACTGTGCCCCAATTTTCTCGTCACCGAAAACGCGCTCGCGATGTCCGAGCAAAATCTGTACACGGCGCACGAAATCGCACAAATGATTCCGCTGTACGGATTTGAAACGTACGCTGAACTACGCCGCGTCAATCCATGGACAAAAAATTTTTTGCCTAACGCGTTTCGCCGCGCGCCAAACTTTTCAGAATCGCGCTTGCGCGCGCGTTGGATCAAAAAATTCGCGGAACGCTGGCTCGGTGGAAAACTTGGCGATGCGATCGAACGCTGGGAACGCGCGCGCAAAATCGCGCGCCTTGCCGCGCAAACTCCGCGCGACGCGGACAACGCGCTATTCACGGCGGACATCTGTCGCGGTTTTTTTAGCGGACACGGACGACGCGTGTTGAAAGAATTTGAAACGCGCATCATGAATGACAAATTACAAATGACAAAATACCAATAATTATTTGGCATTTGTAATTTTCCATTTGTAATTTTCATGACAGACATTCTTTTCGGTCAAGCGTACTATTTGCGCTTTGATCCCAAATTGTACGCGGCGATGAAACCGTATCCACCGCTCGGCACGCTGTACGCCGCGAGTTATTTGCGCGCGCGCGGGTACGCGGTCGCGTTGTTCGACGCGATGCTCGCGGAATCCGAAAGCGAATGGACGCGCGCGCTGGAGCGCTATCAACCGCGCGTCGCGGTTTTGTTTGAAGACAATTTCAATTATCTAAGCAAGATGTGCCTCGTGCGGATGCGCTACGCCGCGTTCGAAATGATCGGCGCGGCAAAAACGCGCGGGTGTATCGTCGTTGTGTCTGGATCAGACGCGACCGATCATTGCGCGGAATATTTTGCGCGCGGCGCAGATTACATCCTCATCGGCGAAGGCGAGATCACGTTGGCGGAATTGATGGACACGTTGAACGCGTCTCCAAAATCCATCGCGCCTGATTTGAAACTGGATGAAATAAAAGGGCTGGCGTTCAAAGCGCAAGACAATTCGATTGTAACGAATGCGCCGCGCGAATATATTCGCGAATTGGATGCGCTGCCTTTTCCCGCGTGGGATTTGATTGATGTCGAGCGCTATCGGCGCATTTGGAAAACGCGGCACGGTTTTTTTTCGATGAACCTCGTGACCACGCGCGGTTGTCCGTACCATTGCAATTGGTGCGCGAAACCAATTTACGGTCAGCGCTACAACGTCCGGAGCGCGGCGAATGTCGTCGCGGAAATAAAATGGCTTAAAGAAAAATATCAGCCCGACCATTTGGAATTTGCCGACGATATTTTTGGATTGAAACCAAACTGGATCGAGGAATTCGCGGATTTGACGGCTGCAAACAATTTGCAAATCCCTTTCAAATGTTTATTGCGCGCGGATTTGCTGAGCGAAACTATGGTTGACGCGCTAGAACGCGCGGGCTGTGAGATGGTGTGGATGGGCGCGGAGTCGGGTTCGCAAAAAATTCTCGACGCCATGGACAAAGGTCAACGCGTGTCAGAAATTTACACGGCGGCGGAACGATTGCGCCGCGTCGGAATCAGGATCGGTTTTTTTCTGCAATTCGGTTATCTCGGCGAAACGCGCGCGGACATCGAGCGCACGTTGCAAATGTTGCGCGATTGCGCGCCCGACGACATCGGCATTTCTGTTTCCTATCCTCTCCCCGGCACGAAATTTTATGCGCGCGTGCGCGAACAATTGGGCGCGAAACAAAATTGGAACGATAGCGCCGATCTCGCGATGATGTATCGCGGCGCCTACTCGTCCGCATTCTATCGCGAACTTCATCAGCGCGTTCACGCAGAATTTCGATTTCGCCGCGCGCTTGGCAAGTTGAAACGCGACCCCGCGCGTCTCGCGCTAACGATGCTATTGAATTTTATTCGCTGGCAATTTGCGCGCGTGCGACTTAAACAATTGGAACACATGCCAGTATTGCCTTCTCTCGCAGTCGCAAAACAATAATGCAATTTTCAAAAATCAAGATTCAGGATTCAACCTCGCGCGCGAATCTAATGCCGGCGATAAACTCCGCGCAAAAATTTTCCGACACCGCGCGCGCGTTCGATCGCGTCGCCTCTGAGTACGATGGCGCGCTTGGCAACAATGCGCTCGTTCAAAAAATGCGCGCGCGATTGATTGAAAAAGTTACACGCGAGGTTCCGCGCGGCGCGCGTCTGCTTGATCTGGGTTGTGGAACCGGACTCGACGCGCTCGATTTGGCGCAGCGCGGTTATGCGGTCACCGCGATTGATTCCGCGCGCGGAATGATTGAACGAACGCGCGCGCGAATAAACAAAGCGGGCGTTCAGGTCACTACTTTTCCTATCGGCATCCACGAATTAGAAAAATTGAACGCCGATCCGTTCGACGCGATTTATTCTAACTTGGGTCCGCTAAATTGCGTCGCAGATTTGCGCGCGGTCGCGCAACACTGTGCGCGCGTGTTAAACCCGCGCGGCAAATTGATCGCGTCGGTGATCGGCAGATATTGTCCGTGGGAGATCGCGCTGTACGCCGCGCGCGGAAATTTTCGGCGCGCGTTTTTGCGCTGGACGCGCGACCGTGTGCCCGTGCCGCTGGGTGATGAAACGATTTGGACGCGTTATTACTCGCCGCGCGAATTTTATCGCGCGTTTGAAACGGAGTTTGAGTTGAGCGCGTTACGCGCGCTCGCGCTCTTTATGCCGCCGCCGTATCTCGTTCACGCGTACGCGCGTCATCGCGCATTATTCGCGCCGCTTGAATTTTTGGATAATCTATTTGCAGGCGCGCCGCGGTTGCAAAATTGCGGCGATCATTTTTTGATCACGTTGACAAAGCGATGAACGCGATTCCGAAGACTGTCGCCGCGCCGTCACAATTTTATTTTGCCGCGCCACCATTTGCCCTGGCTTGTCCTCGGTGTCGCGGCATTCTCGAAGTGTTAGTTTCGCGCGCGCGGTGCGCTGAGTGTCATACCGAATATGATTGCGTCAATGGCATTTGGCGACTTTTGCTTCCCGAACGCGAAAAATATTTCGCGCCGTTTCGCGAACAATATCAGCGCACCCGCGCACAAGAACGCTGGGGCGCGGATAATGAAAATTATTATCGCGCACTGCCGCGCGTCCCGCGCGACGATCCACATCGCGCGATGTGGCGCATCCGCGAAAAAAATTTTCGCCGTGTGATCGCGTGGATCGGCGCGGCAACATCGTTGCGCGTGCTCGATGTTGGCGCAGGCAATGGCTGGCTCGCGAATCAACTTGCCGCGCGCGGTCATCGCGTCGCGGCGGTAGATTTGCGCGACGACGCGCGCGATGGGTTAGGCGCGCGTCGAAATTATTTTTTCGCGTTCGAATGTTACCAAGCTGAATTTGAGCGATTACCGTTCGCGCCCGCACAATTCGATTTGGTCATATTCAACGCGTCACTGCATTATGCCGCGTCGCTTGCGGAAACTTTGCAAGAAGCATCTCGAATTCTTGCGCCGATTGGAAAAATTCTTTTGGTTGATTCACCGTTTTATTCCCATTCAATCACGCAATCTCCCAATCGCCCAAATTATTTTCTCACCTTCGATCAATTGAATCGCACCGCGCGCGAATTGAACTTGAATATCGAAATTATTTTTGCCGATGCCGAGTGGCACAAACGCGCGCGGCGAAAAATTATCGCGCGAAAGCTCGGACGCGAGCCCGCGCACTTTCCAATTTACACTTTACAGTCTCCACCAGTTCCATGAAACCCAAAATCATTCTCTACCACCCGCAATCCAACGCCGCGCGCAAATGTATTTTACCGATGCCGCTCCTCGCGCTCGGCGCGGTTTTGGAAAATGAATTCACGTATTGCATCGTGGATGCAAACGCGGAACGCGATCCGTTGCGCGCGCTCGACGAACTCATTCGCGATCACGGCTACAACATGCTCGCAGTGACCGTCATGCCGGGACCGCAACTCGCGCGCGCGATTGAACACACGCGCGAATTGAAACAGCGTTATCCGCACCTTGTCACGGTGTGGGGCGGATATTTTCCAACCCAACATACCGATGTCGTCCTCAACGCGTCGTACATTGATTTTGCAATTCGCAGTCAAGGCGAAATAACTTTTCTGGAATTATCGCGCGCGTTAGAACGCGGCGGCGATTTGCGCGCGATTAATGGACTATCGTTAAAACGCGATGCAACCATAGTATCCAATCCGCCGCGCGAATTAACTTCGCCTGAAAATTTTCCGCCGTTTCCATATCACCAACTCGATATGCCGCGTTATCTCAATCGCAATTACATGGGCAATCGCGTGACCGAGCATCATTCCAGTTTTGGTTGTCCGTTCGCGTGTAATTTTTGCGCGGTCGTCGCGATGAGCAATCGGCGTTGGCTCGCGCAATCGCCTGCGCGATTAGAAGCCACATTCCGTACGTTGCGCGATCAATACGGCGCGGACGCGGTAAATTTTCACGATATGGATTTTTTTGTGAACGAAGCGCGCGTCGCGGAATTCGCGGACCGCATTCGCGATTTCGGAATGCAGTGGTGGGGCTTGGGGCGCGTAGACACGCTGATGAATTATCGCGATGCGACGTGGGAAAAAATGCGCGCGAGCGGATTGAAAATGATTTTTAGCGGCGCGGAATCAGGCTCGGATGAAATTTTGAAACGCATGAACAAGGGTGGCAAAGCCAGTACGCACGCGACGATTGAGCTAGCGAAACGCGCGCGCGCGTACGACATCGTCCCAGAATTTTCGTTTGTGCTCGGCAATCCGCCTGACCCGCGCGCGGATATTGACGCGAGCATCGCGTTCATTCGCGACATCAAACGCGCCAATCCCGCCACCGAATTTATTTTGTACTTGTACACGCCCGTCCCGCTCGACGGAATTTTGTACGATCGCGCGCGCGAACTTGGTTTTCGTTTTCCAGAAACCTTAGATGAATGGGCGACGCCGTTCTGGCGCGAATTTGCGACGCGGCGCGAAGCGCGCACCCCGTGGCTGAGTCGCAACGCGCACCGCATCGTCCGCGATTTCGAGCGCGTCTTGCACGCGTATTATCCGACGGTAACGGATGTGAAATTGAATGGCTGGCGGCGCGCGCTTTTGCGCGCGTTGAGCGCGTGGCGTTATCATTCGCAATTTTATTTCGCGCCGTTTGAATTGCGCGCCGCGCAAAAAATTTGGCGGTATCAACGACCCGAGACGAGTGGATTCTAATGACACCCAAAGAACTAGGCGTCCTCTCCGCGTACGCGGAATGGGCGAGTCATTATCCGCCGCGCGCGCACAACGCATTGATGCGCGCGGAAGAAAAAACGCTCTTGGAAATCATGCCCGACCCGCGCGGAAAAATCGCGCTCGATCTCGCGTGCGGCACGGGTCGTTACGCGCGCATCTTGCGCGAACGCAACGCGCGCGCGGTGTTTGGAATTGATCTGTCGCGCGAGATGCTCGCGCAAACAAATTCTAACGACGCGGCGTTTGCGCGCGGCGACCTACTAAATATTCCATTCCCCAATTCTTTTTTTGAAATAATTGTGTGCGGTCTCGCTTTAGGTCACGTTGAGAATTTAACTCAAGCGATCGGCGAGAGCGCGCGCGTATTGAAACGCGGCGGAATAATCGTCTATTCCGATTTTCATCCGCTGGGTTATCTCGCCGGTTGGCGGCGCGAATTTTCAAGTCGCGACGGCAAGCGTCACGCGGTCAAACATTTCGCGCATTTGTACGCGGATCACGCGCTAGCGTGCCGCGCTGCGGGCTTGACGATCACCGCCGTCCGCGAGCCGATCATTGGCCGCGAAATTCGCGAGGAATTCCCAGGATCGGATTCCATTTATCGCCAGTGGCGCGGTTGGCCCGCGGTTTTGGTTTTGCGCGCGGAAAAAATCTAAATGTTATTTGGAAAGTCTAGCGCGATATTTTTTCACAACGCGGTCGTTTTGAATGCCGACGGAATTATTGGCGAATCACTCCGCATTGAAAATGGAAAGTTCGCCGCGCTCGACGCCGCGCCGCGCAAAAACGATTTCGTTGTGGATTGCCGCGGCGGCTTGCTCGCGCCGGGCTTGATCAACGCGCACGAGCATCTGGGCGTCAATAATTTTGGGCGACTCAAATATCGCGATGTGTATCCGAACGCGCACGCATGGAGTTTGGATATTGAAGCGCGGTTCGAGACCGATCCCAAAATTACCGCGCCGCGCGCGGTGCCAATTGCCGATCGGCTGTTCATCGGCGGAATAAAAAATTTGCTCGCGGGCGCGACGACGGTGTGTCATCATGATCCTTGGCATTCATCGCTCAACGCGAATTTTCCCGTGCGCGTCGCGCGCCCGTTTGGTTATTGTCATTCGCTCCAACGCGGCGGCGACGTCCGCAAATCTTTTCGCGCGACGCCGCGCGGCGCGGCGTGGATAATTCATTTGGCGGAAGGCACGGACGACGCGAGCGCGCGCGAACTGGATCAACTCGACGCGTTGGGGTGTCTGGAAAAAAACACCGGGATCGTGCATGGCGTTGGATTAACGCCGCGCCAGCGCGAAAAAATAATCGCGCGCGGCGCGGGCTTGATCTGGTGTCCCTCCTCAAATTTTTTTCTGTTGAACAAAACGGCAAACGTCTCCGATCTTGCGCGCGCGGGATTGTTGGCATTAGGCACCGACTCGCGCTTGACGGGCGACGGAGATATTTGGGACGAATTGCGCGCGGCAAATCAAACGCAACAATTAACTCCGCGCGAATTGTTTGGACTGGTCACTACGCACGCGGCGCGTATTTTGCGCGTCAAAAAACTCGGCGCGCTTGAAATGGGCGCGCCCGCCGATTTAATTTTGTTGCCCGCGCCGCGCGGCGATCCATTCGCCGCGCTCGTTCAAACGCGGCGCAGCGATTTGCAAATGGTAATGCTCGGCGGCAAACCGCGTCTTGGCGATCTCGCGATGCAAGAATTATTCGCGGCGCGCGGCGTAGAGTTTGCGCGCGTGCGCGTGGATGGCGCGGCGAAATTATTGGACGCGCACATCGCGCGACGGTTAAAACGGAATCGCGTGGGTGAAGCGGGCGTGAAGTTGGATTGAGCCGCAAATGATCAATGCCGCGACGCGCGCGCCTATTTATGATTCCCGTTTTATTTCGCGCGAAAAAATTGGCGTTGCGTTAATTTTTATTCTCGCGCTGGGTGTTCGCATTGGGTTGCGCGCGGGGTTAGAATTCGATGGGTTGTACGGTCAAGATTCATTCGCATATTTCGATTACGCGCATTCACTCGCCGATTCGATCACGCGCACAACGGTTCCGCCGCCATTTTTTTGGCCGATTGGATATCCCGCGCTGACCGCGTTCGCATCTTTTTTTATTCCGATTGAAATCGCCGCGCAGTGGATAAATATTCTGTGCGGCGCGCTCATCGCTACATTTACTTTTTTGTTGGCGCGCGAATTAACGAACAATCATCGCGTCGCGTTCATTGCCGCGATCATCGTCGCGGGCGCGGGACAATTGTTTATTTCTAGTCTCGCGATAATGGCAGACGCGTCGGCGTTGATGTGGACCATGATTTCGGCGTACGCGCTCGCGCGTTTTAATCGCGCGCGTTCGCCAAAATGGATCGCGGGCGCGGGAATCGCGTTGGGGTTGGCGATGATGACGCGCTGGATTTACGCGCTGATGATTCCCGTTTGGTTTGTGGCGTTGTGGAAAAATAAGAATGAATTCGCCGCGTCATTCAAAAATTGCGCGCGTCTAATTTTATTTTCGTTGCTCGCGTTGTCGCCGCAAATTGCGCTAATGCTTTATCACGCGCCGAATTTTCCGCTCGCGTTCATCGGCGATTGGGCGCGCACGGGCTGGGACATTACGCACGCGTGGCAAAACGTGATCGTGAATAACGATGGAAATTTTTCGTATGCGCTGCCGGTCGCCGCGTTTTACGCGCTGCCGCTCGCGCAGCCAACATATATTTTTCCATTCCTCACCGCGTTTGTTTTGGTGGGCGCGTGGAGTTTGCGGCGCGATCAATTCGCGGCGCGTATATTAATCGGTTGGATTGCCGCGCAGTGGATTTATTTGAGCGGCGACGCGTGGGAAAATTGGCGCTTTGCGCTCGCGTATTTTCCACCGGCGGCAATCCTCGCGGCAATGGGCGTGAATTATTTTTTCGATTCATTGCCGCGCGCCGCGCCCGCGCGTTTTGCGCGCTTGACGCTATTGCTCGCGAGTTTACTGTTGACATTTATTTTCGGCGCGCGCGCCGCGGAAGAATTTGCGGCAAATCAAAAAACCGATCGCGCGGTCGCACAATGGGCGCGCGAGAGTCTACCGCCGCAAGCAACGGTCATCACGTTTGGCATTACCGAAACGCTGAAACATTTTACATCGTTCCAAGTCGTCGAACTTTACAACGAGACCAGCGCATCACTACTCGCGCGGGCGGAATCAGCCGAAAAGTTTTTTGTGTTGGTGAATGTGGAAAATTTGCGCGAGCAATGGCAAGACCGCGCGCCGCAAATTAATTTTGACGCGCTCAGCCGCGCGCGCAGTTTGCGCCGAGTCGCCGCGTTCGGCGCGTACACGTTGTTCGCGGTCGAATGAAAATCGGCTGGGTCGTGCCGGGATTTAGCGCGCACGAACGCGAGTGGGCGATTCCCGCGCTGGATCATTTCGCGCGCGCGCTCGCGGCGAATAATCGCTTGGTTATTTTCGCGCTCGAATATCCGTATCAACCCGCGACATATTCTTTTTTTGGCGCGACAGTTCATGCGCTTGCCGGACGGCATCGCGGAAAAGTGTACGCGCCGCGCTTATGGGCGAACACATTCGCCGCGATGCGCGCGGAACATTTGCAACAACCGTTCGATGTGATTCACGCGTTTTGGGTGAACGAACCGGGCTGGCTCGCGCAAACCAGCGCGCGCATTCTGCGCGTGCCGTTCATCGCGAGTGTCGCGGGCGGCGAATTGATCGCGTTGCGCGCGCTAAATTATGGCGGGCAATTGGATTGGATCGAGAGAATGATGTGCGATCAGGTGATGCGAAATGCGAATTGCGTGACCGTCGGCTCGCGCTATTTGCAAACCATCGCAAAAAAATGGCGCGCGGATATTTCTGTCCTGCCGCTCGGCGTGGACACTGCGCGATTTACGCCGCGCGCGCGGAGCGAGTCAGCGCGCGAGATAAAATTATTAAATGTTGGATCGTTGGTGCCGGTCAAAGGACACGAAAATTTATTGGAAGCGGTTGCGCAAATTCCCGAAGCGAGCTTGGAAATAATCGGCGGTGGATTTTTAAAAAAAGATTTAGCGCGGCGCGCAACCGAATTGAAAATTTCCGCGCGCGTTTCGTTCGCGGGCAAAATCGCGCACGACGCGCTCGCAGAAAAATATCGCGCGGCAGATGTGGTCGCGCAATCGTCATGGCACGAAGCGCAAGGCATGGCGATTCTAGAAGCCGCGGCGTGTGGATGCGCGATCGCGGGAACGCGCGTGGGCATTTTGCCAGAACTGGCGGAGCAAGGCGGCGCAATTGTGACTGAGAAATTTGCGAGTGAAGAATTACGCGCGGCAATCAAAGACGCGCAGGCGCGCCGCGCGGAATTGGGAACGCGCGCGCGCGCGATGGTAGAACAAGATTACGCGCTGAATGTAGTGAAAGAAAAATGGATCGCTCTGTACGCGCAAATGGCGCAAAAATAATTCCAACTTTGCCGATTGCGATGGCGCACAACGCCGCCGCGCGCGAACGAATCGCTCACCTCGCGTCGCTCAGCGCGCGATTTTGTTTTGCCGCGCTCATCGTCGCACCCATGCGGTTGCGCTGGACGATTGCCGCGCGTCCATTCGAGCCGCTCTTTCGCGAATACACCGATCTGTTTCTGTACGCGAGCGATTTGTTTTTGATCGCTACATTATTTTTTTGGCTCGCGGCCCTCGCGCTCGCGCCGCGCGCGCTAACGATTCAGCCGCGCGCGCAAACATTTCTCGTCGCAGTATTTACAATTGTCGCGGTAATTGGTATTTCAAGTTCCATCGACGCGCCGATTACAATTTATCACGCGGCGCGGCTAGCGTTGCTGGCGGTTTTGTATTTTTTTGTCGTCAACGAAATTCGGTCGTTTAGTTTTTTTGCTCTTCCACTCGCGATTCAAGTTGCAATGCAAAGCGTGATCGCGTTCGCCCAAGTTATTCTGCAACATTCGATTGGCTGGCAGTCAATCGGCGAACTCGCGCTGGATCCCGCGCAAAGCGGAATTAGCATTGTGCTAACAGATGGCGCGCGGATTTTGCGCGCGTACGGCTTGACCGATCATCCAAATATTTTGGGCGGCGCTCTCGCGTTTGGTTTGCTGGCGCTCGCGACGATTTTCTTGAATGAACAATCGCGCCGCGCGCGTGCAGGCTTGGGCGCGATATGTACGTTGGGATGCGCTGCGCTTTTTTTCACTTTTTCGCGCGCGGCGTGGCTCGCATTTGGTATCGCGAATATTTTCTATTTTGGATTTTTGCTGATCACGCGTCAAAAAACTTCGGCGCGCACATTGGGAATGCTATGGGCAATCGCGCTGTTGTTCATCGCGCCGCTGATAATTTATAACGCGCGCAGTGTGAGCGCGCGGTTGAACGGGGATAACTCGCTCGCGGAAATTTGGACCGAAGCGCGTTCGCTGGCTGAGCGCGCGACAATTAATCGCGCGGTGATTGATACAATTCTAAATTCCAAGTTGCCGTTCTGGGGCGTGGGCGTGGGCGCGTTGCCGCGCGCGTTGATGGAAAATAATCCGCAACTCGATTCCTATTTTCAACCCGCGCACATCGCGCTCTTGAACGCGTTTGCGGAAACGGGTTGGTTAGGCGGAAGTTTGTACGCCGCGCTTCTTGCCGCGCCATTTATTTTACTCTGGCGAACGCGCGCGCGGATTATTTTTTCGCCGACGCTTTGCGGCGCGAGCGCGCTATTGATCGCGATAATGATCGTTGGACTTTTCGATTATTACACCTGGCTCTTGGCGCCGGGACGATTGTGGCAATGGATCGCGTGGGGTGTGTGGGCTTTTATTTATCGCGACGCAATGCTGATCAGGATGGAGAATTAGATGTCGGAAATTTTTTTTATGGGTGTGATCGGAATTTATTTATTTGTCGCCGGATTGTTATTTGTGTACGGGACAAATTTTTTTTATATGGCGTTGATTGCATGGCGACACCGACATACCCGCGTGCTTGCGCCACCGCTCACGCGCGTCCCGCGCGTGACGGTGCAACTGCCGATTTACAACGAACTCTATGTCGCCGAACGATTGATTGATGCCGTCGCGCGGCTGGATTATCCGTCCGATGCATTTGAGATTCAAGTGCTAGACGATTCAACCGACGAAACGGTCGAGATTGCGCGGCGCGCGGTGGAACGCCAACGCGCGCGCGGCATCGCGATTGAACACGTGCGGCGCAATCAGCGCGTCGGTTTCAAGGCGGGCGCGCTCGCGCATGGACTCGCGTCGGCCACCGGCGAGTTCATCGCAATCTTTGACGCGGATTTTGTGCCGCCGCCAAATTTTTTGAAACG
>JACQEA010000063.1 GCA_016200825.1 Chloroflexota bacterium
GATTGGTTTGCGGCCGCGCCGAGCGTGGCGGATAAATTTTCGCGCCAGTATTATTACGCGTGGTACGTGATGCGCGCGGGACTGATCAGCACGCGATATTTTTTGACACGCGAGGCGATGGTTCCTTCGATCATTCACTATGTGGGCGTTTGGCAATGGGATGCCTTTTTTCATGCGCTTGCTTATCGCATCCCAGTAACACGCGGGCTGGTTCGGCGTTCTTGTATTCAGGGAGGACGCAATGCACTCAATCGTTGAACGCGCGAAACGCGTTCTCGCCGAAAACGACTTGGGCGCGTGGACGAAACCATCACCCAAGTTGTACCCGCATCAGTGGAACTGGGATTCGGCATTTATCGCGATTGGACTGGCACATTCGAATCTTGGACGCGCAAAGACCGAAATCCGTTCGCTCTTGCGCGGGCAGTGGCGGAATGGAATGATCCCGCACATCATCTATAATCCAGAGGCGACGGGTTATTATCCCGATCCACATGTCTGGCAGATTTCCCTTTCGCCCGACGCACCTCTCGCTTCCTTAACTTCGGGCATTACTCAGCCACCGATGATCACGCTTGCGGCGTTTGAAATCGCGCGGCGTGATCGCGATCTCGATTTTGCGCGCGAGATTTATCCCGCGCTTGTACACTGTCATCGCTGGTTTTATCGCGAACGTGATTTGCAAAACCTAGGCTTGACGGCGATCATTCATCCCTGGGAATCTGGGATGGACAACTCACCGCGTTGGCTAGAAATTCTCGAGCAGATCAAATTGACCGCGCCGCTCCAGTACCAACGCGAAGATGATATTCTCGTGCCGGCGTACGAACGCCCGACCAATCTCGATTACGAACATTTTATTTTTCTGATGAATTTGGCGCGCGACTTGAAATATGACGAAAATCTCCTTTCGTGGTGTGCGATGTGTTACTCAACTCAATTCTCTATCGTGCGAATGACGCGCTGCGTCAACTTGCCGCGATGCTTGGTGAACCCACTGAGGAAATTGAACAATGGATGCAAGCGGGACATAAGGCATTCAAAGAAAAGTTGTGGAATGAAAATGACGCGCTGTATTACGATTACGATGTACGCAATGCGCGCGTGATCCGTGAGAATACGATTGCCGCGTTCATGCCTTTGTACGCCGGGGTCGCCGAGGACGAACCAGCGCGCCGACTGGTCCAGAATCACTTACTCGACTCAGCTCAATACGCGCCCGATTTGGACAATACAAAATTTCGTATCCCGACCGCCAGCAAATCCAACCGCTATTTCGATCCGCGCGGCTACTGGCGCGGTCCGATCTGGGTCAATCTGAATTGGTTTTTGATCCAGGGTTTGACGCGTTATGGTTATCACGACCTCGCGCGGCAAATTCGGGAGGACACCTTGGCGCTCGTCGAAAGCGCCGGGTTTCATGAATATTTCGACCCGCGCACAGGGGTGGGGTATGGCACTGATAAATTTTCTTGGAGCGCGGCCTTTGTGATTGATTTGGTGGAAGATGGCGACTAGGAAACCGCGCATCGCGATCTTGCACTATGCTTCGCCGCCGATTATTGGCGGCGTCGAAGCGACAATGGCAAAACACGCTCTGCTGTTTGCAGAACGCGGTTATGCTGTAAAAATAATCGCTGGGCGAGGCGGCACATTCGATGCGCGAATCCCGGTTGAAATTATTGCGGATGCGGATTCGCAAGCGCCGCGTGTTAGCGTAGTGAACGTCGAACTGGCGCAGGGTATCGTCAGCGAGAAATTTCATGCGCTGGTGCGCGAATTGACCCAAGCATTGGAGTCGGCGCTCGAAGATTGCGATGTGCTGATCGCGCATAATATTCTCTCACTACACAAAAATCTCGCGCTGACCGCCGCATTGAAAAATATCAGTGCGTCTCCACGGATCAGGTTGATCGCGTGGTGCCACGATTTTGCATGGAACGATCCTCAATATGCCGATCAGTTGTATCCTGGGTTTCCCTGGGATTTGCTTAAGCAAGCATGGAGTGCGACGAGCTACGTCGTCGTATCGGACGCGCGAAAAATGGAACTCGCAGAATTGTGGGGAAAAGTTGACGCGGAAATTTCGGTCGTGCCCTCCGGGATTGATCCGCGCGAATTTTTTGGTGTGACCGAGGACGCGGCGCGATGGGTGCGCGATTTTAAATTTTTCGATGCTGCGCCATTACTAATCCTGCCCGCGCGCTTGACGCGGCGAAAAAATATCGAACGCGCAATTGAAATTGTTGCCGCGCTTCGTGATCAGGGTTCGAATCCTTTGCTGCTGGTCACGGGTCCGCCCGGCGCTCACAATCCAACCAATATCGCGTACCTAAAAAAATTGCGCGAATTGAGAAAAGAGTTCAAGCTTGAAGACGCGGTCATTTTTCTTCATGAACTTGGATCCGTGAGCGATGAAACGATGCGTGATTTGTATTGGCTGGCGGATGCTTTGCTTTTTCCCAGCGAGCGGGAGGGCTTTGGAATTCCAATCCTTGAAGCCGCGCTCGCGCGGCTCCCGATTTTCTGTATGGACCGGCCGGTCTTTCGTGAATCAGCCCACCAGAATGCACATTATTTTTCAGATGAGCAAACTCCGAATGAGATCGCGGTTTTGATCGGCGATGTGCTTGCCAAGGATTCAGCGTATCAATTGAAAAAACGCGTCGTTAAAAGATATGACTGGGAAAATATTTTCACTGAGAGCATCGAGTCCTTGGTGTGGGGCTAATATTCACAACGCGCGCGGATATCGGCGACTTCGAGTTGGAAACTGCTCCTGACTTGGCGGATCAACTTCATGCTTTTATTGAGATCGCTCACCAAATTCGTGTCACGGGAATTTCCGACACGCTGCATCACGACTTGAATGATCTCGAATGCCATTTTGCTCAATGCCAAAAGCGATTGATTTCGATGGATCCGTTCTGCCAAATCCACTTGACCGATCGAGTTCAATCCATATTTTGAAAAAATATCTATGAGGAGACCCATTTCGACTCCATAGCCCGAAAAGAAAGAGACGCGTTCCAAAGCTTGGCGTCGTCCGGCATATTCTCCGGCAAGCGGTTGTGCCAATCCGGAAAGTTCCGGGTAGAAGAGATTGATCATGGGACGCGCCACCAATTCCGTCACGCGACCACCGCCTTGCACTTCAATCTTTCCTCCGAAGCGGAGTGGACGCTTGTAAAATCCTTTGACGTACATCAAATCCGGTTCAAGAATCAGCGGACCTAGAATCCCATAGACAAAGCGCGGATGAATGTTCGCGATGTCGGTATCAATCCACGCGATCAAATCGCCGCTTAATACACTCAGACTCTTCCAGAGGGCTTCGCCCTTTCCGGCCCGCGCACCATATTGCGGAAGTATCTCGCGATGCTGAACGACACGAACACCCAGACCCGATGCGATCTCGACCGTATGATCTTTCGAGCTGGAATCTATCACGACAATTTCATCGAGCAAGGGAACGCGTTTCATCAGCGCCGACTGCATCGTCCGAATAGTTTTGCCGATAGTCTCTTCCTCGTTCAAGGTGGGAAGACCCAGACTGATGGTCAACCCTTGTTCTTTTTTTAGTTGAACCAATTGTTTCAAATTTTGAAACTCGTGCGCATGGAAGGTATTCTCCGCAAACCATTTGTCCACAATAACCGAAATCGTATGGTCAATGGGTTCGGGTTGGGGATCCCGCACTAGAAATGCGGGCAGACGCCGCGGGGCGCGGACTACCAGCGCGGGAATCTTGATCTTGTGTAACACACTCGCCGCGGTGGGTCCTATGGCGGGGTCGTTGGAACGCGGCGCACTATTTGCGCCCATAACGACGAGGTTGTGATTTCGCGCGGCTCGCAGGATGGCTTTTACTGGGTCGCCGCGCGCTTTGATCCAACGTGTGACTTGGGGCAGCTCGCGCAGGTGATGAAGCAAGTCTTGATAATATTTTTCGCCTGTTCCGTTATCTGGAGGAGCGATAGCATGAAGCGCAGTGATTTGTCCGTTCTGAGATTGAGCGAGTGAGAGCGCCTTTCGAAGCGCAAGCGCCGCATAAGGTCCGCCGCGAATCGGCAAAAGAATCCGCGGGTTTTTCTTGGTGAACGGTGGCTTGACGATGATCGTCTCGCATGTCAACACGTTCAGCCATTCGAACGGGGGCGCGTTGACATAGCTGAGGATAACGGCGGAGCATTTTTCATTGACAATCGTTTTTTTCAAATCGCGCCAGATGTTATGCGCGACGCGCACCACCACTCTCGCTCCGATCCGGCGCGCACTCGTTTCCAATGATTCGCGCAAATGGCGCGCTTTGATCGCGCCAGTGGAGAGTGATTTGTGAGTGGGCACTTGAACGAGACCCAGGATGACGAGATTATTCTTTGACGATTCAGTCGTCGCTTGGGCAAATGGCAGAAGAGATTCAAGCTCGGAACTGCATTTCACCGCGATTAACACGTTGCGATCCCCATTTGACATTGGTTCCACTCCTGGAGCGAGGAATTGTTTTTTGGAAGGAAAGACTCTGAGCGACTTGCGATCAACCGTTTCGCATCATCTTTGAAATGAATGTAAAGCGCGGACCCAGCGACTTAACCGATTCTCCTGCCACGTGAAATCGAGCGTGATGTTCTCGCAGGCAAAGCAATTCTCCGAGCCGAAGTATTCGAAGGTTTCTGATTATCCCAGGTTTGCCGTTGGCTCATTTCTCGAACGAGAATTCCTAGAAGGAACAGCATCGCAGCTATTGTCGCGAGCAACAGAGCAGAGAGAGTGGCGATTGGAAGAACTTCTTCCCCAACCAAGATGCCAATCAAGAGCCCGATCGTTACCGTTAGGAGGAACAAAAGGAGTAAATCGGCAATGACGGCAGCGGTGCGACTCTTGATTGCTTTCGTCGCCAGCCAACTACCAAAAATTGAGACGATCATAGTGGCGGTGATATAGTTCAAACGGCTTTCTATCTCCGGCGTCCCCAAAATCACTTTCAACGCTTGACGATAGAGTTCGGGGGACGGCTCGTTGGCGCGATCTTGTTCGGTGAAGGTGTGGCTCGGCACGGTCGCAAGAATGTTGCGTTTTTCCGGCGCGATGCCTTTGTCAACAATTTGAATTCCATCGCGCTCCGGCTGATTCGATAGGGTATTATTATTCATCTGTTATTTCTCCGTTGCCTTACGACTATCGTCGAGCGGCGATCGCTCACGTTCATAGGTCGTGACCGTCCGGTTGCTCGGCTGATAAAAGACAAGCCAGACCAGACGGATGATTGCCCAAGCGAGCAACGCATACACGATCATCGCAACGATTGACGTGATCTCTAGCACGATGCCACCCGCGTTTGGGTTGATCGTCAGACCTGAGAACGGAGCCAGGAATAAGTTGGTAAAATTGTAAATGGAACTCGCAAACGCGTTCCTGGGATTCGCTTCCATCAATTTGAGTAATACCCGCAACCCGATCAGCCCCTCGAGGAGGCTGAACAGAAAAGTAACAAGGGCAGAAACACGCTCCAACGTCTGCAGTCTTTGCGCGTTCAGATCTTCGGTCACAATCTCGCGGCGTTCAACGCCAGATTGTTGCTTCACTCGAACGTCTTGTCGCTGATCGAAGGGGTGAGTGTTTACGGACATGTTTGCCTCCTTGGTTTCGTTTAGGTTTCGTTTAATTGGAATCTGCGCTGGGCGTCAAGGTGTAGCGCCAGGGACCTTCATCTGCCAGACCGTACAGGAATTCGGGCGATGTCTGATTGATGAGCAAATGTCTGGTTACTGACCATGTCGGCGAGTCCAGTAGTGCGACCCAGGTTTTGCCGCCATCATTGCTCGCGGCAATCCCAAGTGAATTGAAATGATCGCCTTCGGATCCTACAGCTAAGGCAACGTACACTCTTTGAACCTTTTCCGGATCGACGACCACAGCGGTCGTTGTCAACTGGGTGGGCGTTTGCAGTCCGAATCCAAGATATTCCCAGGTCTGACCGCGGTTTTGGCTGCGGTACAAACCTGCCGACTGGGTGGCAACGAACAACGATTGTCCATCTGGAGTCACTGCAATATCCTTGAGCGAATCGGGCATGCGGCTAATATATAGCCACCCGCCATCGCTTGATGTGTAGAGATTATTTGAAACAACCGTATACGCGATGCCGTCCTGGGCAACCACCACCGCCTGAACAGCGGGGCGAGGAACATTTAATCGTACCGCGATGCTCTTGGCGATTTTTTCCAAGGCATCATTGGCGGCTACTTTTACGAAACTATCGCCTTGAACGATCTGGAGTTCGCGCAAGCGCGGCACGGCTTGAATCGCGCCGATCTTCCCGAGTGCCATCGCCGCTTGCTCAGTCACGCGGCTATCCGGATCGTGCGTCGCTAAAAGCAACGCACCCATGGCGTCCGCTGATTGCATCGAACCGAGCGATTGAGCCGCATTCATGCGCATACTGGGATTGGGACTCTTTAATGCCGCGATCAATTCCGCCGCACTTGCAGAGCCATTTGATTCCAGAGGTGTCGCTTGGTTGCCGTCAGAATGATCCTGAACAAAACCGCTCACGATTCTCGTCCATTCGGCCGCATTCGTGCGCGAGGCAATGAAAGTAAGCGACACTAGGATCGCAATCACCAAAGTTACATCCCACAGAACGAGTCTTCGATGCGACGACCGGTGAATTGCAAAACCTGAATTGGATTTTAATTTGAGATGAAACATAGAGCCGCCCTCCGTTTGCGAACAAACAAGTGTTAATTTTCGATGTCTGTGCTTCTGTTCTTGCCGGATTGATGAATCAGATTGTTGAATACAAGCGGAATCTCGCGAAAGGCAGTTGATTTGTCCAAGAAGAAATCAGCGCCGTCATCCAAACATTTTTTCCGGTACTCTGGATAGGGAAAATTGGTCAGTATGATGACTGTAGG
>JACQEA010000455.1 GCA_016200825.1 Chloroflexota bacterium
ACTTTGGCTGGGGTCATTGATAAATCCTCCTGAGTCTAGCGAATGGCTGATGGCGTAATGCAAATGGCTAAGACTTTGCCATTCGCATTGCGTGATCTGCATTTTGCTTTCTGCGATTTGCAATCTGCTATTTTCTATTTGCCTTTCAACGCGCTGGCTTCGTCCGGATAGATCGTCATGAAGTCAGACAGGCGCGTGATTTTGAAAATTTCCATGTAATGATCGCTCAAGCCCGCGGCGATAAACTTGACGCCCGATTTACGCGCCTGCGCCATCAAACTGACGATGAGCGCGATGCCGGTGCTGTTAATATATTCGACGCTCTTGAAATTCAAAAGCACGTTGCTCGGTTTTGCGGCGGTCGCTTCTGCATACGCGCGGTTGAGCGCGCTTTCCGAGAACTTGTCAATCTCGCCTTTTAGTTCAATGACTGCGGTTGTGTTTTCTTGGCGGACGCTAGTTTCCAAAACTTTTTCTGCCATTTATTCCTCCTTTCGGCGCAAGATCAATTCAACGGTATGATGTTGATTGTCGTGCGTCACATTCATTTCATCCACGAGATTCTTGATTAGAAACAAGCCCCAGCCGCGCGGCGATTGCATGCCCGCGAGTTTGGCGTCGAGGTCGGGAGTTTCCGGTGTCGGAATATCCGCGCCGCCGCCGTGATCAGTAATTTTCACGACCACATTTTCTGCCGATGCGGTCACGACAATATTCACCAGCAACTCTGCGCGATATTTATTGCCATGCTCCAGCGCGTTCATCGTCGCTTCCGCGACCGCGGTTTTCAATTTTTCCAACCGCGCGGCAGGCAATCCTAATTCTTTCACTGCTTCGGCAACGCGATGCATTGCGTCACGTTCGTTGCCGGGCTGACTCGGCAGCGAAAATTCCGCAAGCGTTTTTGAATCCGCGCGCGCAGGTTTTTTGTCCGCAACGCCATTCGGCAAACCCGAACGAGTGAGTGTCATCATCGTTACATCGTCTTCCTGTTCCCAATCCGCGCCGGTAAATTTTTGCAGTTCATTTTGCAGAAACGCGATCAACGTCGCGCCGCCGCGATGATTTCCGACCAAGCCCATCAGGCGCGGAAAACCAAACATTTCTTTTTCGACGTTGTGCGCCTCGACGATGCCGTCGCTGTAAAATAGAATTGTTTCTCCGACCGCCACTGTCGTTTCTTTTTCTTCGTACGTCATGCCCGGCAACAAACCGAGCGGCATTCCAGTCGCGCGCAATTCAGAAACGCCGCCATCCATTCGCCGATACGGCAGGTCGTGTCCGGCGTTGGCGTATTTCATTTTCCCGGTGCGCGGGTCGAGAATGGCATACAAACACGTGACAAACATATTCTCCGGAATGTCCGGACACAATAATTCGTTGACGCGCTCCAAGACTTGGCCCGGTGAAATCAAGCGTTGCGCCGACCCGCGCAAAATCGCGCGCGTGGTTGCCATTACCAATGCGGCAGGTACGCCTTTATCGGTCACGTCGCCCACAACGAGTCCGAGCAATCCATTTTCCAATTCGAGGAAATCATAAAAATCGCCGCCAACCGCGCGCGCGGGTTGATACAGCGCGGCAATTTGATAACCGGCAATGTCCGGGATTTGTTTAGGCAAAAGCGTTTGTTGAATTAAACGCGCGACGCGCAATTCTTGCTCCAACCGTTCGCGCGCGAGCGCTTCGGCTTGTTGTTGACGCACGAGTTGCGCGACGCGCAGCGCCGGCGCGGCTTGCGTCGCGAGATTGTTGAGCAAACCGAAATCATCGGTCGAATATTCTTGCTCGCTCAAACGCGGACCGAGATTCAACAAGCCGACCAATTCACCTTGACTGACTAACGGCACGACGAGTTTTACTCCGGTCGCTTTCATCGCGCGCGCGCCGGGTGAATCGAGAGCGAGTTTATCTATTTCGACGACGCTGGGCGCGTTTTGGAAATACGCGATGAGCGGATCCTCCGGCGCAATATCCACCGAGGGCGACAGAACGCGCGCGTGTTCAATTGGCGCGGGAAGCGCGGTCGGAGTTTTATCGCGCCGAAAAAAATTTGTGAACCAGTTTGCCATCGTGCCTCCATCATATTGCAAATGCGTTTTTGAATCGTTACGAAGAACGTTACGGCTCTCGCACTTTTACTTCCTCAGCCACAAACTCACACTCGTCGGCTGCATCGTTTCGTTCACAACCCCGACCAATTTTTCACTCAACATACTCAACTCCACTTCATCGCGCGCGCTTTGCGCGAAAATCGCGTTTTGCACGCGCCCGCGCAACGGATTAAACAGCGCGGCGATCGCAAGCGTAGAAAGAATGATGGTGAGATCAGACGCTTGCCCGCTCACGCCGCGGAAAATCTGTTGCAAGACGACGACCGCGCTAAAATAAATTAGTACGAGCGCGGCAGTGAGCGCGCCATAAATTAGTGTCCGCCGGATAATGATGTCAATATCCCAAAGACGATAGCGCAAAATCGCGATGCCAACCGAGATCGGGAGAATCTGGATCGCTCCCAATAAAACTGGCGCTCCAATCGTCGGAAAGATTATTCCGACAAAAAACGCGGGCGGCAACAAGAGCGCTGCAAAGACGAGCCACTGCAATTGCTTGCGCTCCTGTCCCGCTGAATTGCGCAGACGCAAAAGTAACGAGAGCACTGCTCCAACTAGTGTACCTATGCTGATGAGCAGACCGGCTAGGAGGATGAACTCGGAAATCTCACCGGTTCCGTTAATCCCAAATGGATTGTCTACAAATGAAAACTCGCCCAATTTGCCAGGTTTGAGAGCGGCCGCAAACGCAGATAGAGAAAGCGCAATCATGGTTACCCAAACCATTGGTCTCCAACCACGCGCAGGCAAATGTCCGGTCGGGAATAAGAGTGGAACGAATATGATCGGCGCAACTGTCCCGGGAATCCATAACCAATCACGCAACCACGCCATAATTACGCCGCCGGGAAATAGATTCGGTCGCGCCAGCAAAGTGTAGATGGCATACTCTTTGGCAAAGCCCATAAATTCATTGATCAGACCCGTCCAGCAAAAAATCCAACCGATCATCTGACGAGGTTGATGCGCGACTATCAGTCCGCCGACAATCGAAAAGACAATGAAAAATAACAACGCCCCTCTGCCACTCCACGCCGAGCCAACATCCACGTTGACACTGGTCGCCAACAGCAAAAGCGCCAAGAGCGCAAACACCAGCGAGATCAGACACAGACTCCAAGCGATCCTGCCAGAGTACGCGATAAACCTAGATTCAACGCGTGAATTCATGGCGCGCGTTCCTCCGACCGCGAAATCTTGTCCAAGGTCCTTTGCGGATTGGATTTTTGGAGCCACAAACTTACCTGAGTCGGTTGCATCGTTTCTTTCACAACGCCAACCAACCGCGCAGTCAACTTGCTCAACTCAACTTCGTCGCGCGCGGTCTCGGAAAAATTCGCCAGCACACGCGCGGCATCGTACTTGCGCCGATAAAATCGCCGGTCAATCGTATCCTGCACGCGGCGGCGCAGCGGATTGAACAGCGCGGCGATGGCGAGCGTAGAAATGATAATCGCGAGTTCGGAAGATTGTCCCGTCAGCGCGCGGAAAAGTTGTTGCAACACGATCACCGCGCCAAAATAAAATAAGGCGAGCGCGGCAGTGAGCGCGCCGTAGATCAGCGTGCGGCGGATGAGGAGGTCAATCTCCCACAAGCGATAGCGCAAGATGGCAATCGCAAGAGAAAGTGGAAAAAGAAAAAGAGC
Source organism: Chloroflexota bacterium (assembly GCA_016200825.1). Classification (GTDB taxonomy): domain Bacteria; phylum Chloroflexota; class Anaerolineae; order UBA4142; family UBA4142; genus JACQEA01. The sequence continues at coordinate 3,761 of JACQEA010000455.1, forward strand.
AAGAAAAACAAACCCAATCCCCAACACATAGAAGGAGAGACGCGCCTGACCGGGCGGAGGGGGAAATAATTCTACCAGAAAACCCCAAATCAGAGTTCCCACGACCATTGCGGATAGACCGAAGACAACCCATTTGGTCTGCTGCCGCTGAGATGGAGTAGAGATATGGCGATAACGGTGAATCTGCGCGAACAAACCAGTTGCGAGCGAAGAAAACAGAACCAAATACGCGCCAACTCTCAACGGTCCTTCTTTCGAGAACATGGAGTTAAAGCCGCCGGCGAAATATGAGCCCAAAAACATATAGGCATAGACAACGACCGCCATAAGACGCGTCCATTGCGGAACAAATTTGCCATCTGGGAACAAATAAAAAACAACGATGAGCGCTCCGGTGGACAAAATCGTCATCAAGTCAAATAAGAGAGAAAAGTTTGGATACGCTTTCCACAACGTATAGTACGCGCTGGAAAAGTTGACCGCGCCCATCGCCACGAGAACCAGCGAAAAAAGGATACCCACCCAATTGTTCTCTCTTCGCCAGAATAAGATGATGGCGAGCAAACTGTACATCGCGACGCTCAGAATTTCCCAGCCCACATGGTACGCCGCATAGATCTCCAGTGAAAGTCCATTGCTGGCGAGCACTTGAACTTCAACCGGCGATAAGGTCAACAAACTACACTCCTGCCCCACGCAAGGAGAACGCAGTTCCGCAAAGCGCGGAGCAAGGCTGGCGCCCCAGGTTGTGATTGCCAGAATGACAAAGACATACCAAACGACACGGGCGACCCAGACCCGGCGATCATTCGGACTTTCTTTTAGTTCTCCGTGCTTGCTCATCAGACTGCCTGTTTGTTTTTTCTGAGCCCTAATAACACCTATTTTTTCGCTTTACACCTGACGCTGCACTTCGTTCTTTCTCATCCACACACTCACGCTTGTCGGTTGCATCGTCTCTTCGACCACTTGAACCAGCCGCGTACTCAATACGTCCAATTCTACCTCATCGCGCGCGGTCTCGGCAAAATTCGCGAGCACGCGCGCGGCATTATACTTGCGCCGATAAAACGCGCGATCAATCGCGTTTTGCACACGCCCGCGCAAGGGATTGAATAGCGCGGCGCCGACAAGCGTGGAAATAACGATACCCACTTCCGGCAACGGCTGTCCGATGACGGACTGAAACACAATATTT
>JACQEA010000458.1 GCA_016200825.1 Chloroflexota bacterium
AGAAGACGCGGTCGAAGATGACGCAGAAATTTGTGTGCCGCTGGGATTATTTTTGTTGGGAATATTCAGCCGCTGACCGGAATAAATAAAATTTGGATTCCGAATCCCATTCGCGTTCATCACGGCTTGAATCGTCGTGCCAAAACGCGTCGCGAGCGCGTAGAGCGTATCGCCATAACGCACGGTGTACACTTGGACAATCGGCGCGGCGGCGTTGGCGGAAGAGAGCGCGGCGGTGTCGGTGAATGTTTCGGGAATAAAAATGATTTGCCCGACGTAAACAAAATTTACGCTCGGCAATTTATTTGCGCGCGCCAATTCATCCGCGCGCGTTCCAAATTGCGCGGCGATGCGATACAAATCATCGCCGTATCCCACGACGACAAACGCGGGCGATGCGGCGCGCGCGGGCGCGGCAGAAAAAATCGAAAAGAGAAAAAGCACGCTCGCAATTTTCAGTCCGACTTTCATGATTGTTTTCCTTCATAGACCACGATTGTTCCAGCAATATTATCGTGGAGCGCTTGATGTTTGGCGTCCCAAAGCGGCAACAGCCATCCGATCATTAGCAAAGCAGTGCTGATAACGTAACCGACAGATCGAAGTAAAGATTTTCCAAACGAAATTCTTTCTCCCGCGAGCGTGAGCACGCGCAGTTTCAGAATCGCTTTTCCAATCGTTTGCCCGCCCAACGCGTGGAACCCGATGAAATAAAGCGCACCAACTGAATAAAGAATCACATTCAGACACAACGAGTACGTAAAGTCGTATCTTACGCTAGACCCGAAAAATAATATAGTGATGAAGCTGATAATAAGTCCAACGAAAAAGTTTATCAGCCACAACAACCCAAGATCAATCAGTAACGCGGTTGCGCGCCTCGCCCACCCCGCGTAAATAAATTTTTCCGCCGGTGCAAGAATTTCTTTCGGCTTCGCCGCCGCGATTGCGCGCGCAACGCGTTCTTGCTCGGCGATTGAGCGCGCGCGTTGTTCCGCGTCCGATTTTTCGCGCACCGCGCGGTCGGCATCTGCTTTAGCGCGCGCATTTCGTTCCGCGTCTAATTTTTCGCGCGCGCGTTGTTCTACCGCTAACTTGGCCGCGTTTACCGGTGGCGCTGGGCGATTCTTTTGATCGTAATCGGACAAAATTTGCGCGACCGTCGCTTTGACGCGCGAACTATCATCCTCTTTCAAATTCACGAGCGCCGTATACGCCGCATTCGATAGCCCCGGATTGCTGCCATTCAACAAGCGTTCCAACTCGCGCGCGGCGGTCTCGCGCACACTTGGCACGGGATGATCCAATAATGTTTGTAATTCCGGCGGTAACGCAATTGGCTTGACAATCTTTTCGTGGACTTGAATCCCAACTTGCGCAAACGCTCTGAGCAATCGTCTCAGATTGACATCGTACTCTCCGACATCAAAGGCTTGATATTGCATGCCGGTGAGATAATATGCCATCGCATCCGGAATTTTCACTTCCGCAAAAATTATTGGAACGATCTTTTTGTTTTCGCTGTCGGCAATCGAAAGTTCTCGGGTGACATTTTCAGACGCGATCGAATGGGGCGAGAGGATCAAGAGAAACGCGCGGCAACTTTTGATCGCTTCAACAATTTGCCGGCGCCACGCATCACCCGCGATCATCGCGCTCTGATCAATCCACGCGGTGATGCCGTATTCTTCCAAAGAATATTTGAGTTTGATCGCGAAATCTTGATCTTTACGCGAGTAACTAAAAAATAAATCGGTTGGCATCTCAACGCCTCCTTGCGATTGCCCCGCTGCGAATCGCCTTGCACTTATTTTACTCTCGCCGCTTGCCTTGTCAATGATTGAAAAAACGCGGTCACACCAATTTGTACACCGGCAGATCCACATCCGGATCCGTTTCGTCATTCACCATCATTTGACCCAACTGCTCGCCGAATTCTAACAAACGCGGAATCGCAGCCACATCGTCTATCGCAATTTGCGGAATCGCGATTTGAAAGCGGCGAAAATCCAAACCGTCGAACAATTGCGCGACGACGCGCGATTGTTGATCGTTCGCGTCAGA
>JACQEA010000460.1 GCA_016200825.1 Chloroflexota bacterium
AAAAGAGGCGGAGCAACAAACTCTGCCTCTTTGTTAACCCAATTCCGCCAAAGCGATTTGGCAATCTCGCTGTCCGTTTCGTCAAGAACGAGTTTGAGAGCGAGACTTGCGTCTACGCAAATTGGCTTTGACACGTTTTTTCCCCATCAGAAATTTTTTTCCGCGCATTTCTCTCAGATAGCGAATTGTCTTCGCAGAATCAGGCAAAGGCCTGCCGCCACGTTCGCCGCGCATCCTCTCGCGCAATGCTGCTGCGTGTTCCAGAGTTGCTAATTGCTCAGCAATACTCCGCTTGGGCGGAGGCGCGGATTCTTCCAGACGCGCCAAGTCGTCCACCGAGACAACAGCGGCAATCGGAGTCCCGCTCTGTTCGATCACATAGCGCTCACGCGAATCGCGTACCTTGGACAAAATTTCCTGAGCGTGCTGGCTCAATTCGCCAGCGTCTATTCGACTTGTCATTTCACGCCTCATTTCCAATACCAAGTATAACATCCTCTTTTGCTCTCGTCAAAGTCGCGATGACGGGACGAAAATTTTTGTGTTATAATGATTCTGTAAATATGATTCCGAGGAAAATCATGGCAAAGAAAAATTCGTTTGGCGCGCGCGCGAAACTGGGTGACCATTTCATCTATCGCCTCGACGCGCTGACCAAAGCCGGCGTCGCAAAAAATTTGGGTCGCTTGCCTTTTTCGATTCGCATTCTACTCGAATCGTTACTCCGCAATGAAGATGGCTATCTCGTCACCGCCGACGATGTAAAACGACTTGCGGCGTGGAACGCGGCCGCGCCCAATTCGCATGAATTACCTTTTATGCCCGCGCGCGTCTTGTGGCAAGATTTTACCGGCGTGCCGTGCGTGGTTGATCTCGCCGCGATGCGCGACGCGGTCAAACGGTTGGGCAAGGACGCAAAAAAAATCAATCCGCTCATTCCGACCGACATCGTAATTGATCATTCCGTGCTGGTAGATTTTTTTGGCACAGCGAATGCACTCCAACAAAACGCGCAACTCGAATTCGAACGTAATCGCGAGCGGTACGAATTTTTGCGCTGGGGCGCGCAAGCGTTTCAAAATTTGCGCGTCGTTCCGCCCGCGACCGGAATCGTGCATCAGGTCAATCTCGAATATCTTTCGCAAGGCGTGGTGCTACGCGATGGAAATCTTTTTCCCGATACGCTCGTCGGCGCGGATTCGCACACGACGATGATCAACGGGCTCGGCGTTTTGGGTTGGGGCGTTGGTGGAATCGAAGCCGAAGCGGTGATGTTGGGACAACCGTTGTACATCGTCACACCGCAAGTCATTGGATTTAAATTACATGGCGCGTTGCGCGAAGGCGTGACCGCAACCGATTTGACGTTGACTGTAACGCAGATGCTCCGCCAAAAAGGCGTCGTAGATAAATTCGTCGAATTTTTTGGCGCGGGTCTTTCTTCCATGTCGTTACCCGACCGCGCGACGATTGGAAATATGGCGCCTGATTACGGCGCAACGATCGGATTTTTTCCGACCGATGAAGAAACACTGCGCTATTTGCGCGCAACCGGTCGCGCAAAATCCGCGGACTTGCTCGAACGATACGCGCAAGAGCAAAATTTATTCCGGAGCGATTCCACACCCGATCCGATTTTTAGTGACACACTCGAACTAAATCTCGCCGACGTTGAACCATCGCTCGCGGGTCCAAAGAAACCGGAAGAGCGCGTCGCGTTGCGCGATTTAAAATCGCGATTGCATGAAGCGTTGACCAAGCCCGTCGTCAACGGCGGTTATGGATTATCAGAGAGTGAAACTCAAAAACAAATTACGATCCAATCTCCAACTTCCAAACTTCAATCCCAAATTTCTCACGGCGCAGTCGTATTAGCCGGAATCACATCCTGCACCAACACCAGCAATCCATCGGTGATGATCGGCGCGGGTTTGCTCGCGAAAAAAGCAGTTGAAGCCGGGCTCACCGTTCCCGCGCATGTCAAAACATCGCTCGCGCCCGGATCAAAAGTTGTGACCGAATATCTTGACAAAGCCGGATTGAGTAAATATTTGCAACAGCTCGGATTTTTTACGACCGGGTATGGTTGCACAGTTTGCATCGGCAACAGCGGTACGTTGCCCGAACCGGTTGCGAACGCGATCAATGAAAACAATCTCGTTGCCGCCGCGGTGATTTCCGGTAATCGCAATTTTGAAGGCCGCGTGCACGCGCAAGTAAAAGCAAATTTTCTCGCGTCGCCGCCGCTCGTCGTCGCGTACGCGCTCGCCGGCACAACGGATATTAATCTCGAAACCGAACCGCTCGGCACAAACCAAAACGGCACGCCGATTTTTTTGCGCGATCTGTGGCCCTCGCAAAAAGAAATCAGCGACGCGATGGCAAGCGCGATTGAACCGGCGATGTTCACGAAATCGTACCGCAATGTATTCGACGGCAACCCAACTTGGAACGCGATCCCCGTCAGCGGCGGTGAAACATTCGCGTGGGATTCCAATTCCACTTATATCGCCGAGCCGCCGTTTTTTTTGAACCTGAAACCCACTCCCGAACCGTTGCGCGAAATTCGCGGTGCGCGCGTGCTGATGATGGTCGGCGATGGCGTCACAACCGATCACATTTCGCCTGCGGGCGGCATCGCGAAAAATTCTCCAGCCGGAAAATATTTGATCGAGCAGGGAGTTGAGGTTCAAGATTTCAATCAGTACGGGACGCGGCGCGGCAATCATCGCGTCTTGATGCGCGGCACGTTCGCGAATATTCGCCTCAAGAATTTGATGTTGGGCGGCGAAGAGGGTGGAAACACGTTTTATTTCGCGACGACGGACGATGGACAACGGACGATGGAAAAGATGTCCGTCTATGATGCCGCGATCAAGTACAAAGAATCGGGCGTGCCGCTGATTGTGATCGCGGGCAAAGAGTACGGCACCGGCTCCTCGCGCGATTGGGCGGCGAAAGGTCCCGCGTTGTTGGGCGTGCGCGCGGCAATCGCGGTTTCGTTTGAGCGAATTCATCGCAGCAATTTGCTGGGAATGGGGATTCTGCCGTTGGTGTTCAAGCCCGGACAAAACGCGCAATCGCTCGGACTCACAGGCCGCGAAAAATTTGATGTGTTGGGAATTTCCGACGCGATCAAGTTGCGCGAAGAGTTAAGAGTTGTTGCGACTTCGGACTCTGGACAACGAACTGAATTTTCCGTAATCGCGCGTCTCGATACGCCGGTGGAGGTAGATTATTACAAGAACGGTGGAATTTTGCCGACGGTGTTGCGCGGATTGCTGAAGGAAAATAAACCACAGAGAAAAAGATTTACCACGAAGGGCACAAAGGACACCAAGAAAAAATCTGTCAGGAAATCTGCAAAGAAAACCAAACGCGTTGTGCGCGCGCGGCGATAAATATTTTCCCACGAATAACGCGAATCTGCGCGAATCTTCACGAATAATAAATAATGCGTCGCTCCGAAATGGGGCGGCGCAGTTTATTGTTACAGAAATTCTCTACATCCATAAATTAATCCGATTATTTCTATCGGTTTCCCATTTGGCGGGATTGGCGCGAATATAATTGCGAATATTTTCCAACGCCCGCTCATTGCGGATGATATGATCATGATATCGTTCTTGCCATCCAAAATTCGAAAACCCTTGCGCCCAAATTCTTTTTGTGCAAACGGATTTGAATTGACCAATCATTGAACCCAATAAATTGGGTTTCAATTGTGATTTGTTTTTTGTGGCAACGCCGCGCGGGGTGGGAACGTCGCGCGGGGTAGAGACGCCCCGACGGGACGTCTCTACCATCGCACCATTGATCACAATAATCCCGTGCAAATGATTCGGCATAACAACCCATTCATCCAACGTAACATTGGCGCGTATGATTGGCGTTTTTTGCCATTCGTCGGCGACAATTTTCCCGATCGGTGATAATCGCATCTCCTCGTCAACGACCTCACCGAAAAAACATTCCCGATCACGCGCGCAAATCGTCACGAAATAAAATCCCGCGCTGGAATAATCCCAACCCTTGAGGCGCGTAGATTCGATTCGATATTTACCTTTGTAAAGTGTCATCGCTTCACCCAGCGCAGAATAGTTTCAGGCAACCCAATCTAACTATTTTTCTCTTGGATAAATTTATTTTTTCTCCGTGCTCTCCGCGTCCTCTGCGGTGAGAAATTATTTTCCCTTCAACGCGTCCAGCACGCGCCACGGCGTTAGCGGAAATTCATCAATCCACGCGCCCGTCGCATCATGCACCGCCGCGACAATTGCCGGCGCGAGCGGAATGAATGGCATCTCCGCCATTCCGCGAATTCCCCACGCGCCATTCTCGTCTGGAAATTCTAGAATCACCGAATCCACTTTTTCCGGCACGTCCATCACGCCGGGCATGAGATAATTTGAAAAGTACGGCGTGAGTACGCGCCCATCACGTTGCAAAAAATTTTCCGTGACCGTCCAGCCGTGCGCTTGCGCGATCGCGCCTTCGATTTGGCCTTGAATCATTTGTGGATTCACCGCGCGACCCACATCATCCGCGCACGTCACGCGCACCACGCGCACCTGTCCCGTTTCAACATCCACTTCAACTTCAACCGCTTGCGCGACATAT
>JACQEA010000456.1 GCA_016200825.1 Chloroflexota bacterium
ACGATTCCGGTGACGGTGTTCGAGACTGAAAAGAAAATTCACGGGTTGATGCCCACCGGCGGAAATTAGCCGCTCGAGTTTTGTGGAACGGAGGAAAAGAATTGCCTAGAGTAAAACGCGGCGTTGCCTCGCACCGTCGCCACAAAAAAGTTTTAAAACAGACCAAAGGTCACTACGGTTCAAATCACTTGCTCATTCGCCGCGCGAACGAGTCGCTGTTGCACAGCAAATATTATGCGACGGTCGGGCGCAAGAAACGCAAGGACGATTTTCGGCGTTTGTGGATCACGCGCATCAACGCCGCGGCGCGGCCGTTAGGATTTTCGTACAGCAAATTGATCGCGGGATTGAAACGCGGCGGCATCGAAATGAATCGCAAAGTCCTCGCCGATCTCGCCGTGCGCGATGAAAAAGCGTTTGCGAAATTGGTGGAAGCGGCGCGCGCGTAGTCGGATGGTCGGATAGTCAAGTAGTCTTATAGTCAGATGCAAGCGAAGCACGTTGTGGACGCGGAGAGAAAAGAGTTGAGTGAAAAATAATCGGCTCATGTGCAGAATTCGCGCGCGTGAGCCGATGCTGTTTCATAAAAGCCCTTTCAAAGAGGTCCAGCAATGCCACGTCGCGGAATTGATCAATCGTCAGATAAGGTTAGCACGAGTTTTCCATTGCTCCCTTCGAGAATAGGCAAGCGCGGGGTTTTGGTTTTGCCTCCGGATGGAAAGCGACTGAGATTTGAGATTACCGGCGAAATCAGAAAATTCCAGTCTGATCTTTCCAGTAAGATAATCGTATTGGAGCGAGTTCGTTTCGATGATGGGCGGATCGAATTACGTCTGGCGTACTATATCATTGGCAAAAAACCGAGAATGCAAGGAAAGTGGGTCTGGGGTCAGTACGCAACTTTTCTTCCTGCCGGAGACTTTGCGGCAGTTGTGAACGAAGCGCAGAAGCTTCGTTGGTTCTGAAGAAAAAAATGCTTACCAGTCTCTCCAATCCCAAAATCAAACTCGTCCGCGCGTTGGCGAAAAAGCAAACGCGCTACGAAAAAAACAATTCGTCGCTGAGGGCGTGCGACTGATTGAAGCTGTGCTACAATAGTAACGCAACGCAACAGGAAGAATGAAGCATATGAACATTCAAGACATTCTGAAAAAATGTAGAACGGCGCTGCAAACCTATTACGGCGCGCGTTTCAAAGGGCTGGTTCTTTACGGATCAACTGTGCGCGGACAAGCTGTACCCGCAAGCGACATTGACTTGCTGGTTCTTTTGAATCAACCCTTCGATTACTTTCAAGAGCTTCGTCGCATCGTTGACCTGCTCTATCCGATTCAATTGGAATCGGATCAACTGATTTCCGCGAAACCTGCGCCGCTTGATGAATTTGAACAAGGCAGCATTCAGCTTTACCGAAATGCAAAAAGAGAAGGTCAACCAGTATGACTTTTCACGCTGACGAAGTCGCCGCGAATCTTGAACGCGCGGAGCAATCAATCCGAGCGGCGAGAGATCAGGTCGCGGATGGATATTACGATTTTGCCGCGTCGCGCGCTTATTACGCGGCGTTCTATGCCGCAACGGCAGCATTACTTTCGGAAAATGTTAATATGACTAAGCACAGCGGAGTTATCGCGAGTGTGCATCAGCGATTCGTCAAGACAAAAAAGTTGAATGAGGAACATGGCAAGAACTTGAACTGGCTGTTTGAATTGAGAAGCATCGGCGATTATGGCGCAACCGCGCATGTATCACAGTCTGATGCAGAGCGCGCGATACAAGTAGCCGAAAGTTTTCTGAATGCAATCAAGCCCGTTATCAAGCGCCAATGATCACTAGCACCTCCAATCCCAAAATCAAACTCGTGCGCGCGCTCGCGAAAAAGCGAACGCGTTACGAGAAAAAACAATTCGTGATCGAAGGTGTGCGGCTGATTGAAGATGCCGTTAGCGCGGGGATTGTCCCCGCGCTCGTGCTGTATTCATCGCGCGTTTGGGAAAATGCGCGCGGACGCGCGTTGATTGGACGCTTGCAAAATAACGCGCGTGAAATAAGTGAAGCAAGCGACGCGATCATGCGCGCGCTGACGAGCACCGAAACGCCGCAAGGCATTCTCGCGGTCGTCCCGTTCGCGCAATTCCCCGCGCCGACGCCCGCAAAATTTATTCTCATTCTCGATGCAATGCACGATCCCGGTAATCTCGGCGCGATGTTACGTTCCGCGCGCGCGGCTGGAGTTGATTTGGTTTTACTCGCGCCGGAAACGGTGGATGCGTACAATGAAAAGGCCGTGCGCGCGGCGATGGGCGCGCATTTTGTTCTGCCGATCTATGCTATGTCGTGGGAAGAAATCGAGGCGCAAACAAAAAATTTTTCGCGCCGCTATTTAGCCGACGCCGGTGGAGAATTGGATTACACGCGCGCGGATTGGAGCCAGCCGCTTGCATTGATCATCGGCGGTGAAGCCGAAGGCGCGCGTGATGCGGCGAAAAAAATCGCGACGGCGCGCGTGAAAATTCCGATGCGCGGCAACGCGGAATCGCTCAACGCGGCGATGGCGGCGACGCTGTTGCTGTTTGAGGCGGCGCGGCATGCGTAGGGGCGAGGCATTTACAATTTCAAATTCAATTCAAGAAATGAATGGCGCGATCCAATTAATTTTTTTTGGAATCAAAATGCGGTAAATGCCTCGCCCTTACCGATAGTCCAGCGCATTTTAGTTATGGTATAATGCGCGTACGTTTCCATCCTGCGTCGCCGGAGATGTCGGATGATTGATTGGCTCGCGCGGGCGCGTTCATTTATTCCTATTCTGATCATAGCGTTCATCGTTATCGGCGGAACGTTTTTTTATTTTCAAACGCGTCCGCCCGCCCCCACTTTAACCATTATCACTCCAACCCCAAAGCCTACCGCGACGATTGCGACGATCAAAGTAGATGTGCGCGGCGCGATCACAAACCCCGGCGTTTATACTCTTCCGCTTGGCAGTCGCGTGCAAGATGCATTTGATGCCGCGGGCAATCTGCTCGCCGATGCCGATGTCAGCCGATTGAATCTCGCGCGGCGATTGATTGATGGCGAACAAATTATTATCCCCACCAAAAATGAAATCGCGGTACCGAACCTCGCGCCAACTCCCGCATCAAATAAAATCCCTACACCGAGCGGAAAAATAAATATCAACAAAGCCACCGCTTCAGAATTAGACGCATTGCCCGGCATTGGACCCGCGATTGCAAACGCGATCCTTGATTATCGAAAACAAAACGGAGATTTCAAAAAACCCGAGGACATAAAAAAAGTGCGCGGGATCGGTGATTCGATTTTTGAACAGATCAAAGACAAAATAACGGTCGAATAAAGTTAGGAGGCACTCATGCAAAAATTTTCCGGTGTAACAATTTTCATTCTCGTTTTTCTTTCCGCGTGCGCCAGCGCTCCACCCGCCGTGCCCGTCGCAACATCTGCACCCATTGCCCTGCCCACTCCCTCCGCCGCAAAAACATCGGCGCCGAATACTGCGCTCGTGGTGCAGAA
>JACQEA010000457.1 GCA_016200825.1 Chloroflexota bacterium
CCCGATGGAGTTCTCCAATCTGCTCAAGCCGTTCATCGGCTACGCGGCAGAAGTGAGCGAAGGCGAATAGAAAATATAATTGATCGAGGACGCTTCGATGTTTGGAGCGTCCTGTCTTTTTCGTAAGCGTTTAGGTGTCATTGCGAGGAGCGTAGTTTGCGACGAAGCAATCTCGGTTTCAAATCGGAGATTGCTTCGCAAAAACCGCTCGCAATGACACAGGGCTTGACGGTTACTCTTTCAAATGACGCGCATGCCCCAACTCATTCTGATCAAACATTCGTTGCCAGAAATTATTCCGAATCTTCCCGCGCGCGAATGGCATTTGTCCGATGAAGGGCGCGCGCGCTGCCAAATCCTCGCGAAAGAAATCGCGAGGTATTCACCGCGCGCGATTTTTTCCAGCGTTGAGTCCAAAGCGCGTGAGACCGCGCAGATCGTTTCTGCGCAACTTAATGTTCCGTTTGAAATTGCCGATGACTTGCACGAGCATTTGCGCGCGAGCGTCGGTTACACAAGTCAAGCGCAATTTGAAAATTCATTACGCGATTTTTTCGCGCACCCGCGCGAGTTGTGCTTTGGCGATGAGACGGCTGACGCGGCGCACGCGCGTTTTGTGCGCGCGGTGAATGGAATTCGCGCGGCGCACGCGAACGAGTCGGTGGCGATCGTCGCGCATGGAACGGTGATCGCGTTGTTGGTCGCGCGCGCGGCAACCGTCGCGCCATTTGATTTTTGGAAACGGATGGGCTTGCCCGCGTTTGTGGTGATGGCTCTGCCAAATTTAGAATTGAAACGCGTTTGCGAAACAATCGCGCCCGGATATTGACACGCTCTAACGTTAGTGTTATATTGGGCGCGACAAGTTGATGAACGAAAATTTTTCAGAGACAGTTTTGAAACTGTCGCGCGCGCGGTCGGCGATTCGCCCGGTCTAACGGGAAGGAACACGCGGCGCGCGTTTTATTTTTTTGTTTGCGGAGGAGGGAACGTGACTACCAATTGCCCGGAATGTGATTGCGAAATTACGCTGGCAAAACCAATCAAAGGCGAGATCGTGGTCTGTCCAGATTGCGGAACGGAACTCGAAGTGTTGGAAACGAATCCTTTGGAACTCGCGCTCGCGCCGCAAGAAGAAGAGGATTGGGGAGAATGAATACACATCGCGTCATTGCGAGCACCTATCTGGTGCGAAGCAATCCCCGTGATGTCTTTGGAGATTGCTTCGTCGCAGAGTTTACAGTGAGCCCTTCACTTCGTTCAGGATAAACTCCGCGAATCTGCTCCTCGCAATGACGTTTGGAGAATAGAAAAAAATGAAACTTGCTGTTCTCTATTCGCGCGTGCGGGTCGAAGAAAAACTTTTGTTTGAAATGCTCGACGCGCGCGGCATCGCGTATGACAAGATTGATGACCGCGACGTCGTTTTCGATTTACATGATTCGTCGGCATGGCGACAGTATGATGTTATTTTAGAACGGTGCATCAATCACTCGCGCGCGCTGTCCGCGTTGAAAATTCTAAACGATTGGGGAATTCCAACCGTGAACACCGCGTACGTCGCGGATGTGTGCGGCAACAAACTCGTCACCTCTTCCGCGTTGGTGCGCGCGGGTGTGCCCAGCACGCGCATCAAAATTGCGTTCACACCGGAATCGGCGGTCAAGGCGATTGAAGAATTTGGATACCCGGTGGTTTTGAAACCCGCGATTGGATCGTGGGGTCGTTTGCTATCCAAGATCAATGATCGGGATGCGGCGGAAACAGTGTTGGAGCACAAAGAAGTTTTGGGATCGTTTCATCATTCGATTTTTTACGTGCAAGAGTACATCAAAAAGCCGGGGCGCGATATTCGCGCGTTCGTCATCGGCGATGAAACGATTGCCGCGATCTATCGCTCCTCCGCGCATTGGATTACGAACACCGCGCGCGGCGGACAGGCGTCGAAATGTCAAGTGACACCCGAGCTAAATAAAATTTGCGTCGCGGCGGCGCACGCGGTTGGCGGCGGCGTGCTGGCAGTGGATATACTGGAAGATTCGGAGCGCGGTTTTCTCGCGAATGAAGTGAACTATACGATGGAATTTCGTAACAGCATCGCAACGACCGGCGTGGACATTCCCAATCGAATTCTGGATTATGTTTTGGCGGTCGGCCGCGGCGAAATCAAGCCGCTGGAAAATTCGGATTTCGGATTTCAGATTTCGGATTTGAAAACTCCCAATCTGAACTCTTAGATCTGAAATCTGAAATTGAAGGAGACCTATGTCTCTCGAACAATTTAACATTATCGAATCTACGTTGCGCGAGGGCGAGCAATTTGTCGGCGCGAATTTTACGCGTGACGATAAACTCCGCATCGCCGACGCGCTCGATGAATTTGGCGTCGAATATATCGAACTGACCTCGCCGCTCGCGTCGCCGCAAAGTTTTGAAGATTGCAAAACGATCGCGCAGCGCGGGCTCAAATCGAAAATCCTCACGCACATTCGTTGTCATTTGGACGACGCGAAAAAAGCGCTGGAGACCGGAGTGCAAGGAATTGATCTCGTCATTGGCACATCGTCGTACTTGCGCGAGTTCAGTCACGGGATGGCGATGGAGCAAGTGATTGATCGTTCAGTTGAAGTGCTGACGTGGCTGCGCGCGCAATCGGCGGATTTGATTTTGCGTTTCAGCACCGAAGATTCGTTTCGGAGTGAAGAAGCGGATTTGTTTCGCGTGTACCTCGCGGTAGATAAAGTCGGCGTGAATCGTTTTGGAATCGCGGACACGGTGGGCATTGCAACCCCGATGCAAGTGTATCGTTTGGTCACCGGGTTGCGACGTTTGGTGAAAGCGGACATTGAATTTCACGGGCATAATGATTCGGGTTGCGCGATCGCGAACGCGTTTAGCGCGCTCGAAGGCGGCGCGACACACATTGACACGAGTATCCTCGGCATCGGCGAGCGCAACGGCATCACGCCGCTCGGCGGATTGATCGCGCGGATGTATGCGACGAATCCCGCGCTGGTCAAGAAAAAATATCGGCTGAAAAAATTACGCAAGTTGGACGAGATGATCTCGACGATGGTCGGCGTGGGCATTCCGTTCAACAATTACATCACCGGCGTGACCGCGTTCACGCACAAAGCCGG
>JACQEA010000453.1 GCA_016200825.1 Chloroflexota bacterium
CGGCATTGGCTTGGCGACCGCGCGCCTCACCAAAAATTTCGCAATCAAAATTATCGCGCCGCTTATCGGCTGGATGATCGCGGTTGCGTTTCACGCTGCGCACAACACGCTCGTCTTATCGTTGCGCGGCATTGGCGCGCTCATCGCGTTTCCGCTCGATTGGCTGGGCTGGCTGATTATTTTTGGTGTGATGATGTGGGCAATTCGCCGCGAGCAAAATTGGTTGGTCAAACATTTGAAAGGGGAAATCGAATTAGGGACGATCAACGCCGCGCACTATCGCATCGCGACTTCGATTTTCGGGCGCACCGGCGCGTGGCTGAACGCGATTGCGCGCGGGCGCGTGACGGTCACGCGCAAATTTTATCAACGGTGCGCGGAACTCGCGTTCAAGAAAGAACAATTGGAAAATTTTGGCGACGAAGGCGGGAACGCGTCGCGCATTTCTAATTTGCGCGCGGAAATCGCGCGGCTCGCGCCGCAAGTTAGTTAGGGCGCGCCCCGAACGAATCTAATAGAGGTACGAAATATTTTTACCGCCAAGTCCGCGGAGAAAAATAAATCTTTTCCGTCTCTTTTTTTTCTTAGCGTTCTTTGCGGTGAGATTTTTTTATTCAGAACAAAGTCTAATGAACAAGGTGCGATCCGATGAACTATGTGCGCACGTTTGAACAATGTAACGTGAACGATGTCAACCTCGTCGGCGGCAAAGGCGCGAATCTGGGCGAGATGACACGCGCGAAATTGCCTGTGCCGCCCGGTTTTAGTTTGACGGCCGACGCGTATCGCGCGTTCATTCGCGCGGCAGACGCGCAAAGCACGATTGCGCGCGCGCTCGCGGGTTTGAGTATAGACGACACGCTGCGCGTCGAAAAGCAAACGCAAATCATTCGCGATTTTCTGATCGCGCAAGAAATGCCGCGCGACATCGCGGCACAGGCGCTGGCGAGTTATCGCGCGCTCGCGAAAGAATTGGGCGGACGCGCGAGCGCGATCATTCCAGTCGCGGTGCGTTCTTCCGCAACGGCGGAAGATTTACCGACCGCATCGTTCGCGGGACAGCAGGACACGTACCTCAACATTCGCGGCGACGCTGAACTGCTGGCGCACGTCAAGCAATGTTGGGCTTCGTTGTGGACGGCGCGCGCGGTGACGTATCGCGTGAAACAAAAATTCGATCACGATCTCGTCGCGCTCGCGGTGGTGGTACAAGCGATGATTGATTCCGAGGTTGCGGGAATTTTGTTCACCGCGAATCCGGTCAATGGCAATCGCGATCAAGTGGTGATCAACGCGAGCTGGGGTTTAGGCGAAGCGATTGTATCGGGAATGGTCAACCCGGATACGGTCACGCTCGATAAACGCGATGGAAAAATTTTATCGCGCGCAATCGGCGCGAAAGAACGCGAAATAAAATACGCGCCGAATGGCGGAACCGTTGAATTAGAAATTGAAAGTGCGCGGCGCAATCTGCCCGCATTGAATGACGCGCAACTGTTTGAACTCGCGCGCGTGAGCGAACGCATCGAAGCGCATTACAAAATGCCGATGGATATCGAATGGGCATTCGCGAATGGAAAATTTTTTATCTTGCAAGCGCGGCCGATCACGACGTTGTCAGGGCAACCACAAGAGTTGCCCCTACAAAATCGCGGTGAATACAATCGCACGATGTTCATCGAAATTTTTCCCGATCCGCTCTCGCCAATTTTTCTGTCCGTCATCGCGCCGCTGTTTCATTCAATGCTCGATTTCACTTTTCAAACGCTCGGCTTTAAATCCGCGCGCGCTATTCCCGCGATTGGCGTGTTTCACCATCAGCCCTACTTTCATCGCGAGTACATCGCGGGCGCGCTGAAGCCGCTCTCCGCGCCCGTGCGCGAACGATTGGTCGCGCAAATTGTCAATCCCTTTGGACATCAAGCGCGCGGGATGCACGGCGAATTCTCGCGCGCGTATCTCGGCTTGGTCATTCGGCTCATTCGCTTTATGACCGCGTTTCCAAAAAAATTACCGGGGCTGATCGCGGAATATCGCGCGCGCATCAACGCGGTGAACGCGTTAGAATTACAAGGACTGCGCGACGCGGAAATCGTTGCGCAAGTTCGCGCGCTCACGCTCCGCGACGCGAGCCGACTGTTGAATTATGATTTCTTGATGATCGCGTTGATCGGCATCACGTACCAAATGCTCGGCACGTTGCTGGAAAAATATTTTCCCGCCGACAATGAAGAGGTGCGCGCAAAATTGATCAGCGGCGTGACCGGCAACGTGACGATGGAAACAAATAAACG
>JACQEA010000454.1 GCA_016200825.1 Chloroflexota bacterium
CACGGCGGGGCTAGTCATCGCGCCATCGTTACACAAAGGCTTTCGCTTTGAAGTGCACGATGTGCGCGAGCATACGAAAATATTTTTTGATACGCCCGAAGAAATGTACGATTTGTTGATGTTCATCGGTTCGCCTTCGCGGTTTACGGTCAAACATGTTTTCTCACGCCAAGATGATACGATTGGCGCGGTGACTTCAACCGAAAAACTTTCGCTGATTGCGGGCAAGTACGTCGGCAAAGATGATCCGGTGATGATCGTTCGCGCGCAATTAAATTTTCCAGCGGTTGGCGAAGTATTGGAACCGTTTCGCTATCCGTGGATTATCGAGGGCTGGATGCGCGGTTCGCATTACGGACCTTTGATGGCGGTCGCGCAACGCGAGGCGAATCCATCGCGCTTTGATGGACCGCCGCGTTTGATTTGCTTGGGTTTTCAACTCGCGGATGGAAAACTGGTGGGGCCGCGCGATATGTTCGACGATCCGTCGTGGGACGAAGCGCGCCACGATGCGAATGTGATCGCGGATCATTTGCGCCGCCACGGTCCGTTCGAACCACATCGTTTGCCACTCGATGAAATGGAATACACTAATTTACCGGCGATCATGGAAAAGTTAAAGGGACGCTGGCAAAAATTTTAGCGGCGGCGCGCGATAAGTCAGAGTCGAAAAAATGGGCGGTCATCGCGAGATGCGCCGCCCGTTTCGATTTCGGAAGAGATTTTCTCTCAAGCCAATGCTCGAACGTGCGCGAGTTCGCGTTTGTGAATTGGTCGGACGTGAGACGAGATCACAGAAACGACGGCGACAGTTTCACCATTCAAAGTAACAAATTCCACTTCGTAACCTTCCCCGCCGCGATGAACCAAGACGACGGTGCCGATATCGCCACTCTTCAATCCATGTTCAGGCAGGTCTTCGGTTAGAACAATACTGTCAAGTTCTCTAATCATTTTCATTTCTCCTTCAGCGGATATGCGGTCGCAAATCGCGGAGTCTCTTCCCGTTCTCCGATGAACCAAATAGAACGAATTCGTGGATTCCTCCCGTCTGGTGTGTTTATTATACCATCAATTACATACCGTACGCCAAATGGAGACTGTTCAACTCTCGTCACCTCATTATCAGCCGCGTGCTTGAGTAAGGCAGCCGCAAGATCCTTCCATTCATCAAATGAAAATCCGAATCGCGTGAAAAATGCTTGCTTGCTCTTCCCATCGCGGTGAGTCGGCGAGAGGAGATACGCTGTAATTTTTCTTTGGGGCACTATAGCACGCTTGAAGTTTTCCAGTTTCATTCAATCACATCTCTCCGCGAAAACTGTGCCATAAAGCGAACAAGCGCATTATACCCGCAATTATCGCGCACTTCAAGGCTGATCGTGCTGACCCTTACCGATTACCAATCACTCAACAACCCACCCGCCTAACCTTGCGCCTATTGCTCTCAAGCGCAAAAACAACTATAATGCCAACACTGTTTTGGGAGAAACGCGAATGGGATTTGCGGTCGGCGAATCAATTGGCCCGTACAAAATCACGCAATACATCGGTCAAGGTGGCATGGCGACAATTTATCGCGCCTATCAGCCCGCGCTGGACCGCGATGTTGCGCTCAAAGTAATTCATCCCGCGCTCAAAGAAGATCAGGCCTTTCTCGCGCGCTTGCGCCGCGAAGCCGCGATTGTCGCGCGTCTCAATCATCCCAACATCGTTGACGTGTACGATTACGCGATTGCCGAGACCGACGGCACGCCGTACATCGTCATGCGGTATATCGAAGGCAAAACGCTAAAAGATGTTGTGCAAGAGCGCAAACTTTCTCCGCAGGAAATTCTCAATATCATTCGTCCGGTGGCGGACGCGCTGGCGTACGCGCACGCGCACGGCGTTTTGCATCGCGATGTAAAACTTTCCAACATCATGCTCGATCACGAGGGCAATGTTTTTCTGACCGATTTTGGTCTCGCACGACTTACGTACAAAGGCGAATCCACGCTCTCGCACGATATGCTCATCGGCTCGCCGCAATATATTTCGCCCGAAATGGCGAAAGGCGATCCGATTGATGCGCGCACCGATGTTTATTCGCTCGGCGTAGTTTTGTTTGAAATGTTCGCGGGCAGATTGCCTTTTCAAGCCGAGACGCCGTACGCAACGGTGATGGCGCACATCAACGATCCCGTCCCCAACGCGCGACAGTTCAACAAAAATATTCCGCCCGCGGTGGATTTTGTTTTGCAACGCGCGCTCGCCAAGAAACCGGAGCAACGCTTTGGCAGTGTGGATGAATTGATGCGCGCGCTGGAAAACGCGGTGCGCGGTCCA
>JACQEA010000087.1 GCA_016200825.1 Chloroflexota bacterium
GCCGCGATTGTGATGCCGGACGACGCGCCGCAAGTGAAACTGGACGCGACGCGCGGGTACGGCGCGGAGGTGATTGTGTACGATCGTTTGCGCGGCGACCGCGAAAAAATCGCGAACGAATTAGCGACCACGCGCGGGATGACGCTCGTGCCGCCGTTCAACGATCCACACATTATCGCGGGACAAGGCACCGCCGCGTTGGAGCTGTGCGAAGAAATTTCGGATTTGGACGCGCTGGTTGTGCCGGTCGGCGGCGGCGGATTGATCAGCGGCTGCGCGATCGCGGCAAAAGGCGCGCGCGAAAAAATCGCGGTGTATGGAGTTGAGCCGGAAGGCGCGGACGATGCGCGGCAATCGTTAGAAACAAAAAGCATTGTGAAAATCGCGCCGCCCAAAACGATTGCGGATGGTGTGCGCACTGAATCGATTGGCACGTTGACGTTTGCGGTGATGCGCGAATTGTTAAGCGCGATTGTTTTGGTGAGCGACGCGGAAATTTTGGACGCGGTGCGTTTTGTGATGACACGAATGAAAATGGTCGTCGAGCCGACTGGGGCGGTGAGTATCGCGGCGGTGATGCAAAATAAAATCCCGCGCGAGTTGAAACGCGTCGGGATTATTGTGAGCGGAGGAAATCTTAGTCTCGAAGTCCTTAGTCGTCTAGTCCAGTAGTCGCGTAATTGTTTGACTAAAAGACGATACGACTATCTGGCGATAGGACTAGAGGAGTTGTTTCAACCAATCCGGCGTGAGGTTGAAAAAAAATGAATTGAGCAACGTAAATTTATCGGTGAGGAGCAGCGCGCCCATCGCGACGAGCAGAACGCCGCTCGCGATTTCGATCGTGCGTAAATGCGGCGAGAGTTTGAGTAAAAATTTTTTTGCGCTCCCCAAGAAAAACGCGGTGAGGATGAACGGCAAACCCAAGCCGGCCGCGTACGCGAGCAAGAGCGCCGTGCCTTGCAAAACGGTTTGCTCTTGCGTCGCGAGCGCGATCACGCCGGATAAAGTTGGACCGATGCACGGCGTCCAACCCGCCGCGAATGCCATCCCAGTCAAGAGCGAGGTCGGATAACCGAGCGCGCGATTTTTTACTTCGACGCGCGCTTCTTGATACAACAATGGAATTCGCACGATACCGATGAAATGAATTCCAAAAATAATCAGGATCACTCCGGCAATATGTCCGATGTCCGATTTGCTGAAAACAATTGTCAGCGCGGAGAGCGCGCTCCAGATCGCGATAAAAATTAGCGTAAAGCCTAATACGAACGCGCCGGCATGCGCGACCGCATTGCGCCGCGCGGAAATAATTCCGTTCGGCGTCACCGCCGCGCCGCTCAAGTATCCGATATAAATTGGCACGAGCGGCAATACGCACGGCGAAAGAAATGATAACACCCCCGCGCCAAAAGCGATCACTCCAGACATTTGCTTCGTCCTCTCCGCGTCATTGCAAAAGCGAATTTAATTTCTCAGACAAATAATCGTCGGTCATCGGTCCGCCGATCACAATATCGCGGATCACGCCTTTGCGATCAATGAAAATAGTTGTCGGTAAGCCGCGCACATTATACGCGCGCGATATACGGTCGCCGATATCGCGGACAATCGTGAAATTGACGAGCGTGTTTTTCATAAACGCTTGCACGCCGGCATCCGTATTTTCATCTTGCGTGTTCACGCCGACGATCACGACACCCTTGTCTTTGAATTTGGTGTTGGTGCGCACGATGGCGGGAAATTCTTCGCGGCACGGTCCGCACCACGTTGCCCAAAAATTTACCAACACGATTTTGCCTTCTTGTTTGGACAAGACAAACGGTTGCGCGTCCGGCACGGTCTTTAAATTTATTTCCGGCGCTAACTCGCCGATCTTGGCAGCGTTCGGCCGCGCCGCGCTTGGATTGATATTGTCGTTAGGCGCGGGCGCAATCGCGCTGATCACCGGCGCTGTGAGCGCGCCGGCAACAAAAATTCCACCCACGATTAGAATCGCGCAGATCACCAACGCGCCGAGCAATCCGGCGATTACGACGACGAACGATTTGTTTTCCATCGCCCACTCCTTGACCGAACGACGCGGTGCGCGCGCATCAATCGCGCGGGCTGCGCCCTTCGTCCCCGACTAACTTTTTCAATTCCGCGATTTCATCGCGCAATTTATTTTCGCGGCGCGATAACAGATACAAATAACCGACGATGAACATCCATTTTTGTCATTGCGAGCGACCGTAGGGAGCGAAGCAATCTCCAAGTCACGTTGAGATTGCTTCGTCGGGCTGAAGCCCTCCTCGCAATGACAAGTTACTTTGCCAACGCGCGCTGCAACGCGAGCACATCATCATGCAATTCTTCCAAGCGCACGCGCTGAATCAAAAGATACAGATACAACAAAATAAACGCGGTGATCGCGACCATCAAGGTCTGCGTCATTTCCGGCGTCAGCGCAAACGAATACGCGACACCCGCGACCGCGACGACTAGTACCGCGACCGTGCTCGCGATAATCGCGCCGAGATGAAAAAAGAAAATGCGATAGACCATTCCCATGCGCGCTTCGGTTTGCGCGTACAGAAACGCCATATACAATCCGACGATGATCAGCGTGAGCGTCACGAGTCCTAAAATATTCAGCCCGCGTTGCGAGATGCGAGACATTGGAGTACCCTCGCAAAAATTATTTTCCAATGTCATGCTGAGCGAAGCGAAGCATCTCGCTGGGTTCTTTGAAATCCACACACCGTAACGAGATTCTTCGCCGCCTTCGGCGGCTCAGAATGACAGTGGGGTCTATTCTTCCACCACGTATTCAAACACCCAAAACGCGACGACGAGAAAAATAATATCGTACGCGACTAAAATTCCCAGCCACGTTGAATTTTCGCTGAAGGGCGCATTCTGCAACGCGCCGCCGGTTAATTTCACCGCCGCGATCAACAACGGCGTCAAGACCGGAAAAAGTAGAATGGGCAACATCACTTCGTTCATTTTCGTATTGACCGCGACGGACGCGAGCAATGTGCCGACCGCGGAAAAACCAATCGTGCCTAACACAATATACGCGATGAGCGGAAACCATGACAGCGCG
>JACQEA010000036.1 GCA_016200825.1 Chloroflexota bacterium
CGTGTCGGTTGGCGATTACGATATCGTCAAAGATGTCTTGGGCGCAGAAGGCGAGATGCATTTTTGGCAAGTGAAAATGAAACCGGGCAAGCCGCTCGCGTTTGGAATTTTGCGCGGGAAAAAATCGGTGCCGATTCTGGGTTTGCCTGGAAATCCCGTGAGTTCGATGATCTCGTTCGAGATTTTCGCGCGCCCCGCAATTTTGACGATGCTCGGCAAAACAAAATTTACGCGCCCAACGATGCGCGCGCTATTGCAAGATGACGCGGAAAATTCTGCCGACCGTCGCAATTTTATTCGCGTTCGCGTCGAGAAACGCGACGGAAAATTTTTCGCGCGGACAACGGGCGAACAAGGGAGCGGCATTCTCACGTCGCTCTCAAAAGCAAATGGCTTGCTCGTGATGCCGGAAGATGTGACGTTGATTCGCGCGGGAACGGAAGTGGAAATTCAAATGCTGGACTGGCCCGAGTTTGAGTGAGAGAATTTTTCACCGCAGAGGACGCGGAGAACGCAAAGAAAGAAAAAAATATTTTCTTCTTTGTGTCCTTTGTGTTCTTTATGGTGAGATTAATTTAGAGGGCGCAAAGAACGTAAAGAAAGAAAAAAAATAATTTCTTCTTTGTGTCCTTTGTGTTCTTTGTGGTGAGATCATTTTGAAATGGAAATCGGAAAACGCATCGTCGTCGTTGGAACATCGGGATCGGGCAAAACGACTTTTGCGCGCGAGCTCGCAACCAAATTAGGTTATCCGCACATTGAACTCGACGCGATCCATTGGTTGCCGAATTGGCACGAAGCGCCGCTGGAAATTTTTCGCAAGCGCGTCGCGCAACTAACGGCGCGGGAGTGTTGGGTCTTGGATGGGAATTACAGCAAGGTACGCGATCTCACGTGGGGACGCGCCGATACGTTGGTGTGGCTTGATTATTCGTTGCAATTAATTTTGTGGCGACTGATGCGGCGCACGATGCGCCGAATTTTTTTGCGCCAAGAATTATGGAATGGCAATCGCGAAAGTTTGCGCGGCGCGTTCATCGGACGCGATTCGCTTTTCGCTTGGGCGATTACAAGCACGCCGCGGCATCATCGCGATTATCCGCGTTTGCTTGCGCAAGAGTACGCTCAGTTGCGCGTCATGCGTTTTTTTTCGCCACGCGCGGCAAGCAAATGGATGAAAGACGCGCACGCTAAACAATAGCGTAATTAATTCAAGTTGCCACCATGTCATTCTGAGGGAGCGAAGCGACCGAAGAATCTCGCAAACTACCTTGAAATCAAAAGTCGCTAGCGAGATGCTTCGCGGAGTTTATAGTGAGTGAAGCGAATCTACTCAGCATGACAATGGAACTGCCATCCTAAGGTAGCAACTTGGGTTAATTAGATTTTTTCTCAGTTACGCGTTTGACCTTAATCTTTCACTACCAACCTCACAAACTTTCTTCTCCCCACGCGCAGAACTGCTTCCTGTGCAGGAATTTCCTCTTCGATTTTTTTCACGGTACGATCATCAATTTTCACCCCGCCCTGCTGAATCAATCGCCGCGCATCTGATCGCGAGTCCGCGAGTTTCGTTTGCATCAGCAGATCAATGATCGGGAGCGCGCGCGTCATCGCGAACGTCGGCATATCGCTCGGCAATTCTTTTTTCGAAAACACGCGGACAAATTCTTCGTCCGCCGCGCGCGCCGCATCCGCGCCGTGAAATTGCGCGATGATCTCGCGCGCGAGGCGCGCTTTGAGATCGCGCGGATTTGCTTTGCCCGCTTTCATCGCGCGTTTCAGCTCCGCGATTTCCGCGTCGGGCGCGTCGGTGACGAGCGTAAAATAATCCACGATCACATCATCGCTCACCGACATTACTTTGCCAAACAGATCATTCGGCGGTGTGATGAAATCAATTGTGTTGTTTAATGATTTGCCCATCTTGCGCCCGTCCGTGCCGATGAGAAGCGGGACGAGAAAAACTTCTTGCGGCGTTTTGCCGAGACGCGATTGCAATTGCCTGCCAGCAAGAATGTTGAATTTCTGATCCATGCCGCCGAATTCGACATCGGCGTCAATCGCAATCGAATCGTACGCTTGAAGCGCGGGGTAAATTAATTCGATGAGGGTTAGAGGCAAGCCCTCTTTCACGCGCCTGGAAAACGTTTCATGCTCGAGCATATCGGCGAGTGTGAATTGTTTCGCGAGATGAAAAACACTTTCTAATGTAAATTTTCCAAACCACTCGCTCTGCCAGCGCACTTGAGTTTTCGCGCGGTCAACGATTTGAAAAAATTGTTTCATGTACGTGTCCGCGTTGGCTTTGACTTGCGCGGCGGTGAGCATCGTGCGCGCTTCATCGCGCCCGGATGGATCGCCAATTTGCGCGGTCCAATCGCCGACGATGAGAACGACTTGATGGCCCAAATCTTGAAACTGTCGCAACTTGCGAATGCCGACCGCGTGTCCGATGTGTAAATCCGGTTTGGATGGATCAAATCCCATTTTCAAACGTAGCGGTTTGCCCGCGTTCAAGCGCGCGCGCAAAGATTTTTCGCTGATGATTTCTGCGACCCCGCGCGTCAGAAGGTGATCGAGTGAAAGGTGTGACATGAATGACTCCTTGAGAGAGTATGACACAATCTGTCATTGCGAGCGAAGCGAAGCAAACCCCAAGTTACAAGGGGATTGCTTCGTCAGGCTAAAGCCCTCCTCGCAATGACACTAGGAAAATAAAAAAAGCGTGGGGGCTGAATCCCACGCTCTAGTTTTTCAATTATCGAAATGCGTGACGACTCGACCCCGCGATCAATCGGCGGCGTAGTAGTAATTGCCGTACGAATTATATGCGTAGGTCATAAATCGTTTCTGCATCGCTCGACATTCTAGCAAAAAAAATTCTCTATGTCAATCCGCGCGAATGGTTTTTTTGCCGCTTGACACGATTACCTTTGATAGACTACAATCTCTGCAGAATTTCCTTAGACCTAAAGTAAACGATTAGCTTGTACAGCGCGGTTCGGAGGTGACACGTTGGCGTGTGACTTGAGCCGTACGTTCTGCAAAAGTTGCTCGTTCGAGCAATCTGCGCGGTCGCGCGCTGCGCGCGAATTATCGCGCGTATTTTTTGTAAGTGAGCAGACCATTTGATTGGTCTGCTTTTTTGTTTTTGAAAAAAGGAGAATGCGATGACAAATCAAATTCAAACCGCGCGCTGGTGGCAAGCGCCGGTGACGCGCATTGCCGGGATGACCGTGGGTTTACTGATCGCGGTCGGACTGACCCAGATCATTCAAGCGCGATTAGAAGGGTTGAGTCATTTTGTGATCGGCGGTGTGATCGCGATTCTTCCCGCCGCGCTGTGGCTGACGATATTTTATTTTCAAAATCGCGCGCTCACGCCGCCCAAGGCGATGGTAAAAGAAGTATTCATCGCCAGCATTTTGTTGGCGGCGGCAGTTGGAGTTCCACTCGTGCGATCCATGTTTCGCATTCAAGACTGGTTTGATCTGAGCGTCCTCCATGAAGCGCTTGGTGCGATTCTGATTGTCGGCGTCACGCAAGAATTTTTGAAATTCGCCGCGGTGCGCTGGACCGTTTATCCCACCGAACATTTTCGCGAACATCTCGATGGAATTTTGTTCGCGGTCGTCGCGAGTTTGGGTTACACCACCGTACTCAATCTCTATTATGTGTACGATAATCCCAGTCTCGATCTCGCGGTCGGCGTCATTCGCGTGACGATCACGACGCTGTCTCAAGCCGCGTTCGCGTGCGTGCTCGGATATTTTTTGGGTAGAGCAAAATTTGAAGGCGACGATATCGTTCAATTGCCAAAAGGGCTGGTGCTTGCCGCGTTGTTGAATGGTATTTTCACATTTGGACGCGAACAAGTGAATCAGAAATTTGAAATTAATTTGCTCAATTCGCTTTTTATCGTCGTCGCGTTTGCCGCGGTGGTTCTGCCCGGCATTTTTGCGCTGATGCAACGCGCGGCGATGCAACCGCCGCGCAAAATTTTGGAAACGCGTTCCGATCATTTCGTCGCGTGGGTACTGATCGGCATCACGCTCGTCGCGCTCGGCGCGGGTTGGTACGTCAAGAACTCGGCAGAGAATCGCACGCGCGCGTTTCAATCCACCGCGAATGGCATCAGTCTCATGTTTCCCGCGTATTGGTCGCAAGGGAGCGAAGAGGGCGCGCTGGTTGCTTTTTCTGACCCGCGCGGCAGTACAACTTTTGTTTCGCGCCCGCGCGCGGGAATGGATATGAGCGCCTCGGTGCCCGTTGTTGTGATCGGCGAAGATGTGCTATGGCTGAAAGGTCAAAAATTATTTATTTTTTCGCGGCAAGGCGATGCGACTGCGTTTGCGCGGTTAGAAAATATCTGGCGCAATCTCCTCGCCAGTGTCCGCTTGGATTAGGACGCGATCACAATTGAATTCAAGGAGAAATCACAATGAAAAAAATTCTGATCCTTGCGCTGGGTTTGATTATTCTTGCCGCGTGCGCCGCGCCTGCGCCAACTCCAACACCCGCGCCGACGATTGCAATTCCAACGGCAACACCACTGCCACCGACGCCCACACCGATTCCGAAAGCGGAACAAGTTAAACTCGCGATCAAAAGCGCGCTTGCCGCGTCCATCCAAGTAATTACGCTGGATGAAAATTCCAAAGCGATTGGAACTGGCTCGGGTTCGATCTTGACTTCCGACGGATATATTTTGACGAACGCGCACGTCGTCGGCGATGTCAAGACGCGGCGATTGTACAATCGCGATGGCTTGGTTGGGATTGCGATCATCACTGAACCGCAACTGCCTGCGGTGCCGCGCTTTATCGCCGAAGTTCGCCAAGTTGATTTCGATCTCGATCTGGCGGTAGTGAAACCAATTGCCAATTTGAATGGATCAAAAGTTAGCGGACTCAACTTGCCGAATATTCCATTGGGCGATACGACGAATTTGGGAATCGGCGATGCGATCATCGCGATTGGTTTTCCCGGCATTGGCGGCGATACGGTCACGGTCACGCGCGGCATTGTTTCAGGTTTCGGAACTTTTCGCGGACTCAGCGGGCAATGGATCAAGACCGATATTTCGATTGCGCCCGGCAATAGCGGCGGAATGGTAATTAGTGAAGCCGGTGATTTGGTCGGTGTGCCAACAATTGTTATCACCGATCCACAAACTGCCGGACAAATTGGTTTGGTGCGACCGATCAATCTCGCGCAACCGATCATCAAAATTGCATTGGCAGGGCAGAGTAATTTGAACGATACAGTTCAAAAAAATGTGGATACGCCGCGTGCGGGAGAGCCGACGCTTGGTCAGATCACTTTCGCGGAAGGAGTAACAACCGCGAAACAACCCGTGAATCCCAAAACAAATTTTTCATCCGGGCTCAAATCGCTCTACGCGTTTTTCAATTACCAAAACATGTTAAGCACGGACGATTTTGGTTACGAGTGGCTTCTCGACGGGGCGAGCGCGGTGAAACGATCGCTCAAATGGAATGCGGCGGCATCCGGTCTGCAGTACATTTATCTCAGCTCCGAAACCGCATTGCCCGATGGCGCGTATCAAGTCAAACTATCGGTTAATGGCAAACAACTTCGCACCGGCGATGCGACGCTTGGCAAACCGGGCGCGCCCAGCCCGGCGACGGGAGGCGATCAAGGAGTTATCGTTACCGGAAAAATTGTTGATCTGGATACGAGTCAACCAATTCCCGGTGCGTACTTTATTCTTCTCAACCCCGGCATCACTCCATCTCAATTCCTTGATAATCCAAGCGACAGCCAAGTTGCCGCGGCTGCTAAAACCGATGCGACCGGTCAATTCCAAACGCGTCCGCCTGTTACACGCGGGCAAGCGTACTTTGCGGTAATTATCGCGGGAGGATATCAAACGCGAAGTCGCAATACAGCCCTAACTATCACCGATGCAAGTCCAGCGACGATAAACGAAGGTGTGATTCCGTTGCAGAAGCGATAACCGAACTACAAATAAATTCAGACCTCGGTTTCATAGACCGAGGTCTTTTTTTGAGATGCGCGCGCAACGGTTGACAAGTCACGATACATTTTGGACGTTGATGAAATGACATCAGCATATAGGAGTGAATGAAGACGGGCCCCCGCTACGCGCCGTAGAGTTATTTGCTCGCGCAAAAGCAAATGTCTAAAATGTCTTTAACGCATACAATTGTTTGACAGTGGTTTACGGTTGAGATAGAATGAAATCGGAGTCAATCATGAGTTTACTTCAAGAGGTCGAGCGACTTTTGACCAAAATGTCTCGCGCGGAAAAAGCCAAAATCCTACAATGGGTCGTGCGCGATTTGGGCGACGCGTTTCCGGGCATTGATAGCGTGGCAAACGTATGCGGTGGAGAACCTTGCATTGTCCGCACGAGGATACCCGTTTGGTTACTTGTACAGGCGCGAAGACTCGGGACGCGTGAAGCCGAATTATTACAGAGTTATCCTTCTTTGAACGCGGATGATTTGACAAACGCGTGGGCTTTTTATCGCACACATCGAGAGGAAATCGAAAAACAAATCGCCGAAAATGAGGCGGCGTGATGGTGAGATTGTACGCCAACGAAAATTTCCCTTTGCCGGTTGTGGAAGAACTTCGCCGACTCGGTTATGATGTCACAACAACTTTCGAAACTGGACAAGCAGGGCAAGCGGTTTCAGACGTACAGGTGTTAGCGTTCGCCAAGACCGAGAAACGAGTTTTGCTTACGTTGAATCGAAAGCATTTTGTCAAATTGCATCAAACGGATTTCGATCACTATGGAATTGTCGCTTGTACTTTTGATCCAAACTTTGTCGCGCTTGCTCAAAGAATTCAAGCGGCACTCCTTGCGCAACCTGAGATGTCGCGACAATTAATTCGAATTAATAGACCAAATTGAATCTATTGGCCCATTATGCCACTCTCTTCTTCCCAAATCCGTTCTGAATTTCTAAATTATTTTAAACGCAAAGGGCACGCGATTGTCGCGAGTTCGCCGCTAATTCCCGCGGGCGACAACACGTTGCTCTTTACGAACGCGGGCATGGTGCAGTTCAAAGAAACGTTTCTTGGACGTGAACAGCGCGATTACAAACGCGCGACGACTTCGCAAAAAGTAATGCGCGTGTCGGGCAAGCATAACGATTTGGAAAACGTGGGTCCCTCGCCGCGCCATCACACGTTTTTTGAAATGCTCGGCAACTTTTCATTCGGCGATTATTTCAAAAAAGACGCGATTGAGTACGCGTACGATTTGCTCGTCAACGTCTACAAACTTGACCCCGCGCGCATGTGGGCGACGGTGTTTGCAGGCGACGACGAAGTTCCGGCCGACGATGACGCGGCCGAGTTGTGGGAAAAAGTTGGCATTCCGCGCGAACGGATTTTGAAATTTGGGCGCAAAGATAATTTCTGGCAGATGGGCGAAACGGGTCCGTGCGGTCCATGTTCCGAAGTTCATTATTATCGCGGCGAAAATCCAACGGACCCAAAATTCAATCGCCGCGAGTACGTCAACGGCGACGGCGAAGAGACGATTGAAATTTGGAATCTCGTTTTTATGCAATTCAATCGCTCGCAAACCGCCGACGGCAAATTCAAACTCGACCCGCTTCCCGCGCCTTCGGTTGATACGGGCGCGGGACTCGAACGCGTTGCGGCAGTTTTGCAAAACAAAAACTCGAACTATGAAACAGATTTGTTCGTTCCGATCATCGCGCGCACGCGCGAATTGCTTGGTCACGACGAAGCACGCATGCAAAAACAACTCGCGTCATACCGCGTCATTGCCGATCACGCGCGCGCGATCGCGTTTCTCACCGCCGACGGCGTCTTGCCGAGCAACGAAGGACGCGGCTATGTTCTGCGTTTGATTCTGCGCCGCGCGGCGCGGCATGGACAACTCGTCGGATTCGATGGACCGTTTCTCACAAAAATTTTGCCGACCGTGATCGAATTGATGGGCGAAGATTATCCCGAACTCTATCGCCAGCGCGAAGCGATTTTGAAAACAACGCTCGCGGAAGAACAACGCTTTCAAACAACTTTGCGCGCGGGTTCGGAAAAGTTGGAAGAGATCGCGGCGGATTTGAAATCGAAAAAACAAAAAGTGATTTCAGGCGCGGACGCGTTTCGTTTGCACGACACGTACGGA
>JACQEA010000462.1 GCA_016200825.1 Chloroflexota bacterium
AAAAAATTTTCGCGGCAAGACCCGAGCCGAGGGTGTACTGTTGGACCCACTCCTCGCGAATCGTTTCAATTTTAATTTCGCGTGTTGTTAAATTAATGCGCGCAAGTTTTCCAGCATAAACGTTGGGCATTGTTCTCCTCCACCCCCGCAATTATATCGCCAATAATCTCGCGCATCAAATTCTCTTGACCGCGCCGCGCAGCGGTCAGCGAAGATTGTATTGTCCGTCGCCGCGACAATGAAAAGAAAAACGTGGTCGCATCGGTGGAATGATCACCGAACTACCACGTAATTTCTACAGGTGCAAGCGTTTGTCGTTGGATTCGATCACGAGGTGCGCAGCCTCACGTTGATTCCAACTACGACATTCTCCCACAAGCAAAAAAGAAATTCAGATAGTGGGTTCAAGGCGCTGTGACGCGAACAATCGTCGGCAATTTTACAAAATTGTTTATCGTATCTTTTACCGGTGCGCGCTCGAGCGTTTGAGGATCATAGAGCCCCACAATAAGAGTCGCGTCTCCGCGAAATGGTGAATCACTCAAAGCAAGGGTGTGTTGGTCCGCGATGTATTCCCCATTCACCCACCCGCGCGTTGGCCGCGAGGTTTTTGCAGGTGTACTGTCACTTTGAGCTAACACTTGCCCGTCAGGCGCGAGCAATTGCGCAAAGACGGTATAATCCTTATCGATTGTCTTGGGTGCATTCGCGCGCCAGTAAAGAGTGAGCGCGAGTCCTCCATTCGCAGCAACTTGCGTGCGATCCAAATCATATCCACTCAACTCACCAATTCCTTCAAACGTTGCGCGCTGAGAAATTTTCATTGCGGGTGATTGGAACGAATGCGGTATGTCCGGTATGTTCACATCAGCAAGATAAAAAGTTTTGCCGCCTTCGACTTCCACTTCGACGCGCGCTTTGCCGCCACTAGTTTCTGGCGGTACACGCAAATCCCAAATATCGTTCACAAATTCGCCTGAGTGCCAGAGGTTTGTAGGATAGTGATTATCCACTGGCGCGCCGCGCGCTTGGGCGATCACCCGATTGGCTTGCACAAGACGCGTCTGAATTTGAAATGCTGGCAGGGAATCGAGTTGCGCGCGCCAACGCAATGTTAGGCGCAGATTTTCGCCGGGCAGGATCGTAGAATCACTGATCCCGTATGCATTCAGACGCAAACCGGTGCGCGCATCTGCGCGTACATTGACGAGCGCGGCTTCTTGATCGGTTTTGTACGGATCGGCTTGATCCATTTCGGCGCGATATACTTCCACATTTCCGAGCGTAATCGTATCTCTATTCGCGACGCGCAAGCGCCCTGCGCTTTCGGTATAAACCGACGCGACGATCGCGTAATTTCCCGGTGGGGTTCCCAACGGGACGGAAACAAGATAATAGCTATCGTTTTGCGTGTTCGCGCCCCATTCATCCGTTTTACGCTTCGCGATGTCCTCGATAAAAAAATCGTTTGCCTGAATCTGCCGCTTTTGATCGTCTAACAAACGCAGAGAAACTTTAAGCGGATTGTCAGACGCTTGCATGAGTTTCCAACGAATTGCGACGGCGACCGCGTCGTGACTGCACACGCGCGGCTCGACGCGCGCGCCCGCGATTTGAATCGCGCCAAAATCGAATTGAATCGGATCGAATGCATCGGGAACAGATTGTGAAAGTGATGGTGGCAATACGCGCGGACGTGTGAGCGGCGCGCGCATTTCGTACAACCGAACCGGTAGAACGGTTTCGGGAATTTCATCGAGACAGCCGTTCGACTTTAGGAATGTGGAAAGCAAAGGATGTGGTTCACGCGCATCTGCTGACGCGCTGACCCAAAACACTCGACGTTTGTCTTGCAGGGAACGTGAGAGATCGTCCCATAATGTTATGCCGCGTTGATTGGGCAGTAAATCTAAAAATGAACCAACGGTCGGAATAGTTCGCAACCGCAGCTTGGGGTTGTCACTGATGATGATATCTTTTTCGACCACGCGGTTTGCCAGATAGTTTGGGTTGACATCAACGATGAATGAGACTTCAGGTACAGTGTGAACAATATCCGCGAGAACTGCTCCAACAAAAGAGAAAAGAAATATCAAAAAGCCCATCGCCAATTGCGGATGATGCTGATTCCATTCTCTCACGCGCTCGGGAATGGCGATGAGTTGAAGCACCGCAATCGAAACAGCGAGAATCAAAAAACCATACGCCCAATTCGCGATTCTTTCTGCGGCAACTAATTGATTCAAGAGCAAGTAAGCCGGCGTCAACGCGAGCAAGAAGAGCGCGGCAATGACGAACGCCGCGTGCGGCATCGAATCAAAGTACGCGGCGATACGTGTGGCGCGCGCGGAAGGGGGCGCGTGATTTGGGTCGGAGTAAGTGATTGAAGTGGAAAATAAATTCCAGAAGAGCCAGTCTGCGGCGATCATGAAAGCATAAAAGTAGAGTAGCCAGTCCGGAAAAATCTGCGGAACTAATAACAGCGTTGGCGCGAGAAAGAATGCCATGGCGAGCGTGCTTCCGTACACAGAACGTTTGACGCGTGCGGTCGCATCGTTTTCTAATGTCAACCGCGCGCGCAGGACTGGATGTGCCAAGAACGCGAACGCAAAACCAGCCATGGCATAAGCAACTAAGAAAATTGCTGGATTGGGCGGAGGAATGTCTCTAATCAGCGTATCAATGAAATGGGAAATGAAAAATGTGATCAATCCCACGCAAAATGCAAGCGCATGCATTTGCCAGGTTTTCAATATGCATGCTCCCCATGTGATTTATTCATTACGAAGTTCTCAACCCACGGCAGAATTTGATCCTTCAGTGAACTTGATAATCGGATAAAACACGCGAAGGCATAACCTTGAAAGATGGCGATCCACGGGTAAATCGGGACGCGAAAGCGCGGTTCGCCGATAATCGCGACGTGAATAATGCTGTAGCACAGAATGACCAAGTAAGAGATCAGACGTTTCCTTATCATGTTCATAGATGCCAGAATGCTAATGCCCGCGCCAACACTAAAAATAATAATTGACATCTCATTGATCTCACCGTTGTGCGGACCCAGCCACTCTCGCCCCCAAGTCGTGAGCGGCTCAAACTGAATCACGTCATTCGCAAAATAAAAAACGGGTTCTGCCGACCAGAACAATTCGATTTTTTTCTCAGCCAGTTCAAGAAAACGCTCAGGATTATCTCTGATAAAGCCGAGTCCCCGCGTTAACGGATTGCCTTTGCTCTGTTTGAAGCTTGCCCATTCCCATTCTGGTGGAATCCAATAACCGCCGCTCGCGTAAAGATTGTTGCCGATTTCGAAGTTTGCGTCCCCATTGGAATTGACCAATATAAGTTCGCGATAAACCAAATAATTTCGCGCAGTCCACGGCAGCACGGTTAGGAATGCTAACAATGTAAATACAAACGATCGAGCAATCTTTTGGTGAAGAGTTTTTCCTTTTTGGACTAACTCCCAGATCACAATAAATGGCAAGAAGGCGAGAAGAATTGCTTTGGTTAAGATTCCCAAACCAAAAAGAATGCCGGCAATAAGTAAGACACCAAACTCTCGCCGCGCCGTGGATAAGTGATGGCTATGAATGACTAGAAACAAGCTAACGATGAGCAGATCGGCGATTACTACTTCATAGTTGTGCAACGTCGCATAGATAAAAAATGTAGGCGAGTATGCAATAAAAAGACTGGCGATGACGCCGGTTTTGTTATCGAATTGCTCGCGCGCAAGGAGGAAAGTAAAAATACTTATCTGAGTCACCAAAAGCGATAAGAAAACGCGCGCAACAAATAAATCGTGTCCGAAGATGGAATAAAGTAGAGTCAAGACGAGAGGCCACAAAGGAGGCCAGTAAGCTTTGTCGTCAAGAAATAGCGGATCGAGAATATTTTTTGTAGTGAGCAGTTGGGTTGCGGCTTTTTCATAGTTAATGCCATCAACCCCCAACGGTTCAGTTGGACAACAAACATTGGCGGCGATGAAGACATGCAGGAGGAAAGAAACAAAAATGGCGACTGCCCAGAAAGCGAAAAGTCGCGACGGGCGTTTGGCGAGCAGGGTCATGTATTTACCGGCTCTTCCGTAAGAATTTTGCAAAGAGAAATGTTATGCAGCCCAACAACGTTGTTATCGAGACGATCAGTCCTACTTCATACAATCGTTGCGGAATGAATTCCAGCGCGATATCATAACTCCCGGTTTTATCCGCGTACCAACTGTTAGCAAATCCATTGACCTGATAATGATCCGGAATTTCTTTACGCATTTCTCCATCGAAGAACTGACTGAGCAATGTTGATTGCTCGTACCAAGCGCTCTGAGGTGCCGGACTGTGTAATAGTGGATCGCTTACGATGTACGCTTTCCATTCCGAATGGAAACTATCGCTAAAGACAAGATAGAATGGCACGCGCGCATCCTCAACATGCACAGCATACCGCGTTGGATTTATCTGCCGGAATGAAATAGTTGGCGGCGCGGGGGCTAAATTTTTTTGCGATTCGGTGGGTGCGATTTCGATAAAGGCAATATGATCTTGAACGGTCGGATCATCAACATCAGACGCGATGCTGTGCGTGCCGGCAGCGAGTGTAATAGTTGAACTCCCAAACCACGCGCCCGAACGTTCGGCGCTCGGCGGCATTGCGGCGAGTGAAATAACGCGATCATCAATCTTGATCGTCGGAACGGCGGGGCGTGGGATAGGATTTAAGGCGCGATGATAGAATTGCGCGCGCGTAAGCTCAAACGATGTTGTACGAAGATTGGTCGCAGGCAAAAGATTTGTCAACGCGATATCCAAATGTTGTGAGTCGGGGAATGAGGTTGAATTGAAATCCAGCGTCCCTTCTGAGAACGGTGCAAGGATGCGCGTGCCCAGCGCGGTGCGCGCGGCATTAGGATCATCCGTAGCGAGAAATGCGTCTAATACGATCGCATCGGGTCCGTCGACGCGGTACTCGAGTTTTAATCCGGAAGTATCGCGCGGGATTTTGTTTCCCAACGCGCGCGTGAATATTATTTCGTTCTCAAGATTCGATGCGGATAGCGTCGCGGTGATGCCGCGTTCACTTGAATCTGCAAGCGCGCGCGGCGAGGCGTCAAGCGCGCGAATGGATTCCGTGGCGAGAAAAGCAAGCGCGCGCGTTGCATCGCGAGATTCAAATGTGATCTGGTTGAATGTGAATCCAAAAAGATCGCTCGGTAATTTTTTTAGATTGACTCTCGGTCGGCGCATCAATCGAATCGCCGCGTTGACCATGCGAAATTCTTTTCGATCAGGGAATGCATCGCGAACTGCGGAAAGCAAATCAATCTTCACAGGTTTGAGTTTTGATTCAGGAACGATGGGCAGAGACCAAATCGTATCACTCACTCCGTCGTTATCCCAATCCAAGCCGAGGCGCAGTTCGAGCCATTGTGTCTTTGGATCATCCACTTGGGCGACGAGATTAAATATTGAATAATCGCGCAAATCAAATTTCATCTCGCGCGCAAATTGGACGAACGGTTCAAGGTCTTGCGAATCCAATCGCGCGCGCACTTGCAATGAGTCAGGTGCGATGATGCGCCGCGCGTACGTCGTATTGGACGCCCATTGATAATCGGCAACAAAAGGGAGTCGGCTCGTCGCGACTTGCCATTGAGCCGACCCCGGAATTTCGTCAAAAACTTTTTCCGCGTCACCGATACCCAGCGCGCCATTTTGAAGTGCGACCGTATCTGGATCGACACTCGCGCGAATAGTGTACGCGCCAGAATTTGCAAGTCTAAATGTGCCGGCAGAATTGGTTGCGTTCTTGGGTGGCGCAGAAATGTAAATGGTTTGGTTCGAATAATTCTCGGCGCGCGCAGACGCGGAAATTGGCGGCGCATTGCTTGATCGCATATCAACGGTGGAGAAAATCCGCGCGGCTTGCGTCGCCAATCGCGCGGAATCGGGCGCGGACAATTGATCGGAAAAAAAGAACGCCGGGTATTTTGGAAAGTACGACGTGTTCGCTAACGATGGGAGAGAATCGCTTGATCCTTGAATGACCGTTGCGGCGGGCGCGGCATAGATGCGCGGCAGATACGATTTGTTCTCATAAATTGTCGTTTTAGTGAAAGGTAAGGCAAGCGGCTGAAAATCTTTTTGCGCGGCGAGCATCGCGTCATATGTTGGCTTGAGGTTTTGAAAGCGCGGCGGATAAGCGTCTAGAAGAATTGATTCCGTGGGTTGCCCCGGATATACATCAGGAGTTTCGACAAAATAACGATCGTGCGGATAAACGATATACTCAACTGCCGCCAAGCCCAACAATTTGCCGGCTTGAGTGTTGGATGAAAGCGTTGAGAAATCCGATGCCGGTTGCCATTGATCGAGAAGTAATTTTGACGGAGTGAATTTTGATCGCGCAGGAATTGCTCCCACATTCCAGGTCCAAGCCCAATCGCTGTCGCCCCACGGAATCCACGGCGGATACACATAGCTTAACCGCGATTGATCGGGATTTCTGCGCAACCAATCATACACGGCGCGATCTTCATTGCTCACGGCATAAACCTTGAGCGCCATCGGCTCATTATTCATCCAGCGAGGCCGCGTAATTTCGCCGGAAAGGAAGGGCAAAGCCCAGATTAAAAGTCCAAGCGCAACAATTGCGCGGCGTATCCATAAATTGGGAAAAAGTAAATGCACGTGCTTGTGTTGAAAAGCAATCGCAATTCTGGTAGAGAATTGTTGCATTGCGAGCGGAGCCAGCGCGCAAAGCGAAAGTGCAACGAGCGGAAACGCGCGCGTCGTGTTTCCGAATTCTGCCCACACCGGCGGCACAAAGGTTTTCAGAAATTGATATACCCAAATCCCGGACAGAAATTTTGCGCCGGAAACGAGCGTGATGCCAACCAGCCCAATCAACAGGAGAGAAAGAATCGTTGGAGAAATATTTTTTCGCCGGAGCAAAAGCGCGAAGGCAATAAGAGGTACGCAAAAACTCGCGAGCATCCATAGCGTGGCGGCGAGTCCATTAAGCGGGTTGATGTATTCGATACGAACGCCAGTCTCGGCGAAAAGCCGGATGCTTTGTTGAACTAGCGTACTGGTTGATTCCCAAAGACTTTGACGGTCAATGAATTCAGTGGAAAGCGTAGCTTGGGATCCACCAGAATAACCGTGCCCTAAAGCTCCGCTTGAGAGAAACCCAATTGAAAAAGGCAAGATCCATGCCAGATTCATCAAGATTGCGATAGTGAAGATGATCGAAACTGCAAAAAAGAAATCGCGCATTTGTTTCCGCATCGCGTTCAAAAGAAAAATAACTAGGACTGTGCCCGAAGCGAGGACAAACACGCTTTGATGGAGAGCAGTCAAGCCCAAAGCAATTCCTGCCGCGATTACTTTTCGTTGAGGAAGAGAAAAACCATTTTCAATTTCAATGCAAATTTGAATACACAACATTGCGACGAGCGGCAAAATAGAGTAACCAATAAGACTATCGAGATGTCCGGCAATTATGCGGCTGTAGACAATCGGCGAGAACATATACAGCCATCCGGCAAGTGTGCCCCAAAACATTGTCAGTCTGAAAACTTGCCGGACTAGTTGATACAGCGTAATTGCGGAGGTGAAGAGAAGCAGGATACTAAATCCTTTTGAGAATACTTCACCCCCCAAGATTCCTAAAGGAAAAGTCAGCAACGCAAAAAATGGCTCTTGGAGAGGGTAGTAATCTCCGGTCCCAGAAAAGTAAAGCCACTGAAAGAAGCTGGCGCGGAGCATCTCTACGAATTGTTCGGGAAACGCCGGCGTGTTCCAATCCCATGAATGTCCAATGATGCCGGGGGTAAGCACAATGGCGCGTAAAGCGAATATAGCCGTGCCCACGAAAATAAGATAGGGTACGCGATCGATGATTGACTGGGGAAAAATAAATGCGACTACATTCTTATTTTTTTCAGCTTCTAACATTTCAATCCGCAAACTCTTTCTTTTGGTTGATAGCGCCAAATTTCTTCTTCAAGAACCGACAAAGAATCACGAAAATGACTTGGATGAATTCTAGACTCGATACCATAACGCAAAGTCAGTGCGATTCATAAGTTGCTCCTTGGCAATATATCTAAGATCAATTGCAATTGTCGCCGGGCAATGATTGAAAAATCGTAGTTGCTAACGGTTTGGACGCCCCTTGCGCCCAACTCATGTCGAAGCGATTCATTTTCAAGTAAACGAACGATTGCGCGGACACATTCGGCCTGATTGCCAATTGGAACAGCAATGACCGAGTCGGCAAAAATTTCGCGGTACGTAGGCAAATCCCACGCAACCGCCGGTATGCCGCACGCCAACGCTTCTGCGACTGCGCGTCCCCATCCCTCTTCGTAACTCAACGATACAAAAATCTTAGATGCTTTCATCAGGCTGAATTTTTCTACTTCATCCAATATCCCTTTCTCTTCCGATTCATTCGGCACGTATCCCCGCATAACAACATTCTGTTCCAGTCCGAATTCATTTATTTTTTTATTGATCGTGTTGAGCATTATGCGCGGTCCGTTTCCGATTATCAAGAGGCGGGCTTTTGGCAATTGGTGGAGAACCTTGCTCCAGACTTCAACTAGCTCTGGCACTGCTTTGGATGCGCGAAAACTGCCAACATAACAAGCATCATACACAATGTCGGGGAGAGCATAAGCTCGCTGAATTGCCGACAAGTCCAAGCCCGAGTCGATAGTTTTGATTTTATTCTCTGCAATGTTGCGCTGGATAAGAGCTTGTCGAACTCCTTGATTGTTTGTTAGCGGGAGATCTGCATTTCTGCCGACTAGACTCAAACTGAATTGTTGCATTAGATTACTGCCAAAGGTGGTGAGTAGCTGATTTCTCAGTCTCTGTTTGTGAGGAAGAATCAGGTGGTGGATCAGCGCCGCCCAACGCAAATCGGGATTGATGCGTTTTAGCCAACTTGCGGGAATTGTGTTGCAGAAAAAATCACCGCTAGTATAGATCACATCAAAAAATCGGGCGTGCGAGCTCAGAATCCAACAGGCTTGAAGTGTACGCCACATCCAAACGATCAAAACGTTGGGTAGCCGGAGAGAATGTTCGAAAAAAAGTGGGAGAGCGGGCCAAGTGATGTAGCGGGCGGTGACATTTTGTTTCTCTAGCCATTCCTGTCCTCCGCGCGGTACTGCAATCGTCAAATTGATTTCAGTGGTCCAATGCTTGAGGATAAAGGGCAGTGCTAATTCTCCACCCGCCCCGCCCCAATCATACAATTGATTAAAGAGCGCCAAAATTCGAGGACGTGCATTCATCATCCGTTTCATTTCCCGAACAAAAATAATTTGAACCGATCAAAACGGCATCAGCGTTGTTTAAGCAGTCGTTCTTTCAGATTCGCAAATTCTTCCAAGCCATGCTGATACTCTGCGGGCGATCCGATGTCCAGCCAAAAGCCGTTGTGTAAGTAAGCATTGACTTGTTGATTTGAACGAATAACTTTATCAACGAGGTCGGGCAAGTCAAGCCGTTCGCCCTTTGGAATGTATTTGAGAATAGTTGGTTCAAAAACATAAATACCCATGCTCGCTTGATAATGAAAGACCGGCTTTTCAGTATAACTCGTGACTCGGCGGTTAGAATTTGTTTCGATTACTCCGAGCGGAATTTTCACGTCGTGTTGAGAAATGCCGATGGTCGCGATCGCGTTTTGGTTGCGATGATCGGCGCACATCGCTTCGAAATCAAGATCAGTTAACAGGTCTCCATTCATTACCAAGAAAGACTCATCAAGATTATTCAGCAGAGCGATCGGACCCGCCGTGCCGAGTGGCTCTTGTTCAAATGAGTATTCAATTTCAACTTCGAGTTTTTTACCATCCTCAAAATATGCCATAATCAATTGCGCGAGATAACCGACCGCGAGGGTAATTTGCTGAATGCCGCTTTGACGAAGTTGCCGGATTAACAATTCGAGAATCGGCATGTCGCCAATCGGCAAAAGGGGTTTGGGTAACACGGTTGTGTACGGCAAGAGCCGTGTGCCGCGGCCGCCCGCAAGAATCACAGCGCGCATCGTTTGATCCAGACAATCGAATGAACTAAAATTGATA
Source organism: Chloroflexota bacterium (assembly GCA_016200825.1). Classification (GTDB taxonomy): domain Bacteria; phylum Chloroflexota; class Anaerolineae; order UBA4142; family UBA4142; genus JACQEA01. The sequence goes on from JACQEA010000462.1 coordinate 10,109, forward strand.
TTCTCCTAACGGATATGAATCGCTATGCTCTGCAATCCACGTAATCGTTTTTTGCAATCCTTCATCTAATGAAACCGTCGGTTGCCAGTTCAGTATTTCGCGCGCGCGCGCATTGTCGCCCCGTAAGCGCATGACTTCACTATTGACCGGGCGCTTGCGTTCATCTTCGGCAATAATTTTGACCTCGCGTCCGATGATCGCGATAATTTTGCGCGCTAAATCGCCGATAGATATTTCTGAATTACTGCTTAAATTTATTTCGGATCCATCAATGTTCGGAATTTCTGCCGCGCGCAAAATACCGCTCGCGGTGTCCTTTACAAAAGTAAAGTCGCGCGTCGAAGCCAGTGTGCCAAGCCGAACGGTCTCGCCGGTTAATGCCGCTGTGATTATGGTGGGAATAACCGCGCGCATTGATTGACGCGGACCATAAGTATTGAAAGGTCGTACTGTAACAACCGGCAGATCAAACGAACGATAAAACGATTGAGCGATTTTGTCCGCGCCGATTTTGCTGGCAGAGTAAGGCGATTGTCCTTGCAGAATATGATCTTCGCGCATCGAAATCGTTTGACCCGTGCCATACACTTCACTGGTAGAAATATGAACGACCCGCTTGATGCGATTTTCTTGGGCAGCCAGCAATACATTGAGTGTACCCAAGATATTCGTTTCCACAACCTCGCGCGGATGTTGATATGAATAAGGAATTGAAATCAAAGCGCCCAAATGAAAAACATAGGCGATGTCTTTCATCGCGCGCGTTATCGCCGCGCTATCGCGAAGATCGCCGGGATAAATTTCTAGTTGACTCTGGCGCGGCGGCAAATGCTTGAGCAAGCCAATATCTCCGCGCGAGTTGTATCGGACAAATGCGCGAACGCGCGCGCCATGTTCAATTAATGCCTCAACGAGATGGCTTCCGATGAAACCCCCGGCTCCGGTTACTAAAACCGGAACGCTTGACCAATCCATTACGATTCCTTCTGCAAACGTTCGCGCCAATAATTCAGCAAATCTAAAAGACTCTGACGAAATGAAATTTGCGCCCGCCATCCCGTCTCATGCGTTATTCGACTTGGATCACCAACTTGAATTGGAATGTCGTCGGCGCGTTGTCGGGTTGGATCAATTATTGTTTCGGATGGCACTTGACTGAATTCTTTCAACGTATCGAGACATTCTGCGACGGTCATGGCGCGCCCCGAACAAACATTGTACACTTTGCCGGATTCCCCGCGATTTGCCACCAGCCAATATGCGTTTACCACGTCCCGCACATCGATCAGATCGCGCGCCGGAGTGAGATTGCCAACGCGAATGACCGGGTCTTGGCGATTTAGTTCGATAGCGGCAATTTGTTTTGCGAGACTAGAGCAAACTAGATTTTCCGGTTGACCGGGACCAATAATATTAAACGCGCGCGTTCGGATCACGCGAACCTTTTCGGATAAATGATAACGCAGAGCGACCATCTCCTGAGCGATTTTGCTTACGGCATAATGAGTCAGCGGGCAAAAAGGATTTTGTTCTTGAATGGCTTTTGTGGCGGACGACATTCGTCCGTACACCGCGCCGGAACTTGCGATCATAATCACCGGATTGATCGCGAGCGCAGTGACCGCGTCAAACAGTCGAATGGTTGCTTGTACATTCAGCGCGTACAAATAAGTGGGATCGGATGAATCAAAAGTCCCGGCGAGATGATAGATGACCTCTGGACGCAGTTGATCTAACAACGATATCAAAGAATTCGTGTCGGATAGATCATTCTCAATCGTATCCCAAGCCGGATTTGTTTGATTCGAATGAATCTTGCGCGCAATCCCGGTAACTTTTTCTCCAAGGGTTACGCAGTAACGCGCGAGATGTTGTCCACAGAAACCTTCACTTCCCGTTATCAGAACACTCATCGCTAGATTGATTTTCCAGATGGATATTATTTCTAATTGTGCGACATTACTTTTCCGCGCACAATGATTGTCATTCCGCCTAAACCGACTGGCAACAATAATTTGTCCAAGAGCAGAACCCCATACGCTGCCAAATGACGGAGCGGGGTAACAGTTGATTCAGGCACTATTTCTTGCGCGATCAAATTAGTAATTCTGATTTGTGCGGCTTGAGTCATTTGCCTTAACTCCCTCTTTGTAAATGACTGTTCAAAACCGAATCGAAACAAATGCAGGAACTGCGAAAAGATTTTGAACAAGTGGTAGAAAGATCTTCGATGCGGCACGGAAACAATCACAGTGCCTTCGACTTTGCTCACCCGAGCGTGCTCGTTTATGGCTTGGGCGGTTTCTTCAAAATGTTCGACGACGCCAAGACTATATACAAGTTCAAATACGCCGTCGCGAAATGGCAAATGCCGCGTATCGGCGCGCACCAACGGGACATTCAATCCTTCCTGTTTCAGGCGCGTCTGACAGATGCTCAGCATTTCATTTGAAATATCAATCCCAATTACTTGATTGTTCTGGCGCGCCAACGGCACAATGATTCGCCCTTGACCACAGCCAATTTCAAGCACGCGCTTATTTTTTTGGGATCCTATCCAATCGGATAAATAGCGTTCGGAAGGGAAAAACCCGGCTTGATGAAAAGGATCGTGTGACAGTTTGTCCCATGTCTCTCGGAGGCGGACGTCATTCGTTTTTGTCAAGGGAAACTTCTCCGCGAGATCTTAATCGAACGCCGATCAGATTCTCGAATGAATGGACACTAAAATGCTTGATCGCATATTCTCGCGCGTCGGCGCGCAATTTATCCGCCGAAAGTGAATTGCGCGCTTGCATTTTCAAGAGCGCGTCAGCGAGCGCGGATTCCGATGAATCAGAAACAATCGCGGCGGAACAATTACGATATTGGCTCAACCCTCCCAAGTTTGTAGTAACCAAAGGTACGCCGCACGCCAATGCTTCCATCGTTACCATTGGAATTCCTTCGGGTTCTTGGGAAGGAACAAAAAGCGTATTCGCTGAATTATAAAGACGCGGTAACTCGGTATCCGGAATAAAACCTAGAAACACTAGGTTCTGCAATTCTTTGGTTTGTTCGTGAACATAATGATCCAACGGACCAGTGCCGGCGATGACAAAATGCATATGTGAAAATCGTCGCGCTAAACTAACGATAATCTTGATTCCCTTTTGCTCGGTGATTCTTCCGACAAATAAAACTGTGAAACGTGCATCGAAATCCGATCCCGTTCGAAAATTAGAGTGCACTCGCGGCGAATAAGTATCAAGGTCAATTGGGTAAACGAGCCGAGAGACATGATGCGCATCAATGCCGAGCCGGATTAATTCGTCGAAGCCAGCGTCACTCGCAACCTTAATATGGTCTGCATGGTCAAGCGCGAATCGAATCAGGAGTAGCGCGATCTTATTCCCGCGCTCCAAGTCCGGATAGACTAGATGGATAACAGAATGCAAACTAATGACCAGCGGTTTTCTAAAAAAAAATTTAAGTCCCGCACCAACAATCCCCGGCACGAACCCATGCGCGTTGATGAGTCCAACTTTTTTGCCACGCAAGGTTAGGAAAATTAATCCCGCGATCATGAGCGGGACGGCGTGATACACAAACTGAATCTTTGGGTGCAAGCCAATGCGCGTCCAAAAACTGCCGAATTTAGGAACCCAGATGCGAATGACGCTGAACAATCCTTGGGATTCAAACGGTTTCCATGCTCGATCGACTGCTAAGGGACGCAATGTCAAAAGTTTCACCCGAACATTTTGGTGCGTTAGCGCGGTCGCAAGCGCCTTGAGCGAAGTTTCGACTCCACCGGTATTCGGTAGGTATTGCGAACTCAAAATGAGAATTGTTTTGTCACGATCAATCTCTAGGATTTTATCCTTCGCTTGCGAATCCATTGGATTTTCAAAGGTTCTCATCACTCACTTTTGAGAAAAAGATTTTGTTTTGATTTTGAGTCCGAAAAATTGATGCACAACTTTTTTTGATATAGCGTTATTGAATACCGCGCGGATCTCCTTCTTGGTTTTCAATACAAAGGCGATAGATCTGTAGCGTCTTGTCCGCGACCTTGCTCCATGTGCGTTCTCTAGCATTTTGTTGCGCGCCGTTTGCCAAGCGTTCGCGCAGTTGCCGATTGGACGCGAGACTGATCATCGCTTGCGCAAGTGCGGAAGCATCGCGCGGCGGCACAAGCAATCCATTTACTCCATCCCTAACCTCTTCTGCCATCGTCCCGATGCGGGTCGCGATAATTGGTTTGGAATATTGTAAAGCGAAAGAAAGCGGCAGACTGGAGGAAATGGAATATGTATAGGGGAGAACCACAAACTCACAGCGCGCATAAAGTTTCTCAATCTCATCGCCGTCAAGAAACGATGTAAATATGATGTGATTGTTCAGCCCTCTGCGTTCAACATCTTGCCGCAATCCCGTTGCATATTCGCTTTGATAACCTAATTCCCCGCCAGCAAGTAACAAGACGTGATCTGGAAATTGGGAATGGATAATATCAAACGCATCGATCAGATACTCTAATCCTTTGCGCCGAATGATATAGCCAAAATACAAAATTATTTTTTTCTGTTGAATAGAATTTGCCCATGGTCGATCCGTTGAGATTTCTGTATTTACTAAAAGGCGAGGTGCTGGTACGCCGATAGGGACAACCGCGATCTTTTCCGACGGAATTCCATAATCCTGTTTTAGAATACTCGCCATAAACGCGGAATGCACAATAGTTGTGTTGGCGAGTAGTCCGATAGACCGATAAAGAATAGAAAGGAACAGCCGAACGAGAGTGATCAAGCCAATTCGCAGAGGCCATGAGAAAGTGTACAGAAATTCCCGATCAATCTCTTCTTTCGGCACAACACTGTGTACGGTCACGATCAAATTGATTCGAATGACACGCAAGAGAAATAAGAGGAATGGGAACAGCATCGCCGTGAGCGGTCCGCCATACATATTGATTTCATGTTGCAAGTGAACTACTGTAGGACGGTCTGCCAAAATCTGCCTAAAGATTTGGAATGGAAAAATAATGTTAGACGTCCAAACTAATTTCAAGTTGCGGTAACTTAGCGCGAGATTTTTTGAGTTGCGGTCTGCGTAGATGAGAAGATTGACTGCGCCGGGATTTTCTTCGAGTGCTTGAATTAAATAACGCGAATAATGCGTTTCTGGTTGCAGAGTAGTCACCAACGCAACGCCAAGCGGACTGGGGGACGATGAAGGATCTATACGACTTGCAGAAAGAATCGCGATAGGGATTAGCAATGGTCGTTTTAAGAATTGGCGCAGTGGACTCGATTCCAAAAACAGTCCTCGTTTCAAATTCAAAGGGCAAGGACACAATTATATTCCTTGCCCCGCTAATGCATTTTGATTTTTGTGCTTCTATTCCGCTGCCCGATAGATTCAACGCTGGTTGAAAACATAAAGCGCAATCAAACTAATCGGCCGCATAACTTATTATTCCCCAGAGCTTTTCACGATCAGCGACTTTGCCAGCGTTGGAAAGAACCGCGCCAGGGCAATCGAGAAATGCTTTCCCGAATCGTCAAAATTGACCACGTCCGAAATGAAATCTTGTTTCACGAAGCCTGCTTGCGTCAGCATTTGGCTCAAAGTACTCTTCACGAAATAACGTATGTGTCCTGCCGAGCCCTCGCCGCAAGAAACTTCGATTACGGGATTCAACCCAAAGAGGAGAAATAATCTTCGTCCCAGTGATGCCAAGTTAGGAGTCGTCAACACCAAATAGCCATTCGCGGTAACTACTCGCTTGATCTCGCGCAAAAACCCGGCAGTATCATAGAGATGTTCAATTACTTCTGCAGCAACAACTACGTCAAAGAATCCATCAGAAAAAGGAAGACTCTCGTCTTCAACGTCTACAACGCGCGCCCCGATACCTTTACGATTCGCCATTTCAACAGCTGTTGTTGAAATGTCAACACCGTAAACCTCGTTTCGGCGTTCCAACAAAATCTTGCCCATCGTTCCATCGCCACAACCGATGTCAAGGACTCGTTTGCCTTCACCGACCAAATCATAGATGATACCGATCCGGACTTGATCGGCTTGCGGATGCTCAATGTGTTTCCCATACGCAAGCTCGTTAAAGTCGTGTCGAAACTTCTTTACCCTGCTTGCCACCATCGGCCTTTTTTCCGCGCTATCCATTAGAATACTGTTTCTTCTTGAAATCCATCAAGTGCCCCGCCACTTTCATGCCAGCCGTCGCGAAAAACTTGACGTCTTCCAGATTGCGAATCGACAGCGCTTTCCGCGCGATAAACTGCGGGCTCATAAACGCGGTGTACAGTTGCTAGCCTAACCGCGTTGGCTGATCCAGTCCCGGAATGCCACGAGCAATGCTCGCGTTGCCTCCAGCCCGCGCTGCGCATCCTCGCGCGTATAGACCTGTCCCGGCGTCAAGTCCGGCAAGCCATTGGGATAGCGCGTGGCGCGAAGCGTGTAGAACTTGTCTAACAACGCGCCGCGCTCAATCCAGGTTTCCCAATCGGGTAAACTAGTGCGGCAACTTGAAAAAGCTACATACTAACCAAATGCGGAGATACCGGTAAATTCGCCGCGAAATCTTGCTTGCACTCCGCACTTTCAAGTTGATGCACTACTAGTTTTCTCAGGAAATTCGGCGATCAGTTTCTGGACCGAGTGCCCCCATGGGTCAGCGTCAATCAAACACCACAACGCCTTGATCGCTTTCTCGCCGCTTTGCTGTGTATAAAAGCATGCCTGCGCGTATGCGCCTGCCTGCGCCAGTATTTCTGCCGCGTTTAGATCTTCTTCAGCCGTTAGGAGCCACCGTTCGGCTTCATGCCGGCTCTTTTGCAGACTCATAAATCGTTTTCCCTTCGCGCAACGCGCGAGCGATGAAGGGACGGTCAGCGATTCGCGCGAGTTCTTGTGGCGTGTAAATTAGCACATCCACTGCGCGCCCCGGAATCGCTTGCGTGATGGGTCCCAAGAGATTGTCGTAACGATCGAGAAAACGTTTCTCTGTCTCTTGAATCAGAATTAGATCAAAGTCGCTGTGGCGCGAAACGTCGCCGCGTGCCCACGAGCCAAAGACAATCGCGCGGAGCACGTGGTGTTTCTCAAAGATCGGCTCCAGCCGCTCGGTCAACTCGCGCAATGGGTCTTGAATCATATCGCAACGACCACCCCGATCGAATTACCCAGCGACGCGACTCTCTGCCGCCTGTTTCTTCTTGAAATCCATCAAGTGCCCCGCAACTTTCATGCCCGCCGTTGCGAGAAATTTGACATCTTCCAGATCGCGAATCGACAGCGCTTTACGCGCGATAAACTGCGGGCTCATGAACGCCCTATACAATTGTTGCACATAGCCGCGTATTTGTTCATCGTTAATTGGATTTTGCATCACTGATGCGCGCATATCGTACCGATCCCAGTCTTCGCTTTTGAGCCAACCTTTTTCTTTGCACTCGTAATACAACGGCGTGCCCGGATAAGGCACGACGATTGTTCCTTGCAACGTGTCGACTAAACCTTTGGCGAACATATCGTGAACAAAGTCAACGGTGCGTTGCGAATCCTCTGCCGTTTCCCACGGATAGCCGATCATCACCGTCAGATGCGGCGCGAGCCCGGCGCCTTTTGCCCACCGCAACTCTTCTTCGATTTTATTCGCGAGCACGCCCTTGTCGAGTTTATCGAGCGTCTTTTGATTCGCCGATTCGAGTCCGTACAAAATGAAACGAAAACCGGCTTTGCCCATCAAATCGTATTGCTCTTGGTTCAGCAAATTAAAACGCATGTTGTGACCAAAGCGCAGTTGCTTGTTATAGCCGCGTTCGATCATGCCATTACAAAATTTTTTCAACCATGCGCCGGCGGGCAATGTGCCAGTGTCATCGAAAATTTCGCGTACGCCTAGACTGATGAGCGATTCAACTTCATTCAGCATTCGTTCTGCCGAGTGGATGCGATAACTACCTTGCGGATACAAATTAAATTCCCAAACGCAAAACGTGCACCTGCCCCACCAACAATCGCGCCCGGCGTACGTGTACGTGCCGGGCGTGTATTTGAAATTTCCATTTTCGTACGCGTACAATTTCCAGCGCGTCAACTCGCGATCCACCATCGGCAGATCGTCCAGTCGATGATTTTTCATATCCTGTATGCCTGAGTTCCGAATCACTCCGCCGACTGTCGACTGGTGACTATTGACTGTTGACTGATTTTTCTCGCGCCACCAAATGCCGCCTTCCAAATCCGCGTCGCGGCTCAGATGATTCACGAGACTGAGTGCGAGGAAATCATAATCGCCGCCCGCCAGAATATAATCCACTGGACAATTAGTAAAAGTTTCCTGTGGATTCCAAGACACATGATCGCCAAACATCGCGATCAGCATTTCCGGAAAGCGTTGCTTTAAATCCGCGACGATAGCCCAATGCCGCCGGATGACCGGCGTTTTGGTTTCCATGATCATCAGATCCGGTTGCGCGCGCGCGATCTCTTCGCAAAAACGCGCGTACGACCATTGTTCGGCAATGCCATCGATCCATTTCACCGCGTAACCGCGCGCTTGAAGCAGACTCGCCGCGTATGCCGGCACCATCGGATACACGTACGTCGGCGCGTTAAAATATTGAAATTGACGATTTTGTGCGAGAAGCGCAGTCCCTTTCGGAGATTCAATCGGCGGATATGCAATTGCAATTCTTAGATTTTGTTTCATAATTTCACTATTCAGAACGATGGAGACAATTCCTCGCGCAATCGCGCCGCGAGTAATCCACGAACAAACCAAATTCCATAAACCAGATGCGTGGCTATTATACCTAGTGCGGTAAGGATTGTCAAAGCCAAACTTTTGCACGCGAACCACGCTGACGCGGACACGGCAAGTGCGTATAGGGCAATGATCGTCGCGTACCCTGCGCGCAATTCCGGAAAGGCGAGTGCGAGTGTTGCGCCGATCCAAAGACCAAGTAGTAATAATGTTGGTAAGAAATAGGATACGCGCATTGAGGTTTCCGGGAATCGTTTGGCAAAGTATCCGCGATGCCGCGCGTAATTTCGAACTTGCCGCAAATGACCGGCAAACAATGGGCGACGATGATGATTCACGATCACATCCGGCGCGTAAACGATTTTCATTCCCAGCTTGTGCGTAATATCGAGACACAATTTGGTATCTTCGCCGGGCCAAAACGCGGTGTCAAATCCGCCGACCTGTTCCAACACCGCGCGGCGTACCATCAAGTTGCATGTTGGATAATCATCCACGTCGCGTTGTGTTTGGGGAACATAGCGATACGCGTAATTGCCGCCGCCCAAAAGCGATGCGTATACAAACCCGCTCGCTTTTTGCAAAACAGTATCGGTTGGGGGTGTCACTGCGGGTCCGCCAATCGCCGCGACGCGCACGTCGTCAAAATATTTTTCCGCGTTCGTCAGCCACGCGCGTTCGGGAAAGGTATCGTCGTCTAAAAACGCGATGACCTCGCCGCGCGTGTGCGAGAGCGCAATATCGCGTTTTGCCGCGGGACCGATTGTCCCGGTAGGAATGACTCGCGCCCGCCCGTCAAGTGTGAAGGACGCGTCCGGCAAAACAAGAATTTCAAAATCGGAATGATTCACGTGTTCAAGCGCGGCAAGGGTTTCGCGCATGTACGGATTATCCTGTTTTAGCACAATGACAACGGAGAACTTCACGGTTCGCGTTCCTCCCAAAATCCGGAATGCTCGCGCCGACTGAATGCCGCGACGATGTGCTTGTTCAATTGCGCCAGCGCGATCAGCACCACTATCGCGCCGCCAAAAAGCAAAAGCGCATCGCGCACAGAATGATCGAGAAATCGCAAGAGCGCGAGGTCCATAATTCGATTGAGCGGAAACGGTAAAGTAAAATTATTAAGCACGCGTGCGATCCCAACCCCAGCCGCGACCAAACCAATGGCTAAAAGAATCGTCCAAAATTTTACCGCGAATCCCGGACTAAGCCATTTCCAAAAACTGGTCCGATAAAAAACGCGCAGCGTATCGCGCGCCATCGCCAGCGACGCGCGCAATGTCCGGGCGAGATCATTGCGCGCCGCATCGAAATTTAATTCGACCGGCGCTTCGATGATCTTGTAACCAAACAAATTTGCCGCGACCAAAAGTTCCAAATCGAACGCAAAGCCGTCGGTTTGAACGCGCGGGAGTACGCGTCGTAAAACTTCGCGGCGAAAGAGTTTGATACCGGTCTGAGTATCGCGCACCGGCAAGCCAAATAAGAAATGCGCCAAACGATAATAGCCCCAACTCACCACGCGGCGTAATAATGGATATTCTAATTTGGAAGCGGGGTGCATCTTGGAGCCAATTACCACATCCGCGTGCGTTTCGTCCATCAAACGTGTGAATTCCAAAATCTGTCGCGGCGGAAGATCGGCATCCGCATCCAAAAACAAAACGCGTTCGCCTTCCGACTGCGCGTATCCGTGTTTAAGAGCATAGCCTTTGCCGCGATTGGGTTGATAGTGAATGACGCGGACGCGCGAGTTTGAATCCGCGGCGCGTTGTGCGTGTGCACGGGTTTCATCGCGGCTGCCGTCGTCTACCACAATGATTTCGTAATTCGTAGCGCCAAGCGCGCGCGCGGTTTCTTGTATGCATGTGTCAATCATACGGCTTTCATTGTACGCCGGCAAAATGACCGAAAGATCACATGCCATGTTTCACCAACCCCAAACCGCCCAACCAAATTTCACTGACAATCAAAATCGTTAACGCGCTCAATCCTAATGACGCGATCACCATCAATAGATTCGCGTGCAACAACCATAATGCCAATGCTAACGCGCTGGTTACGCTCAACAACAAAATCACAAACCGACCTTCTTCTTGCGCGATGTAAATCGTCCACAACAATTGCACGAGCGCGAACAAACCCATCGCGAAGCCGTACCAACCGACCAATGGAATACTCGCGTCGTATTGATCGCCAAACAGCACGCGCACTGCGAATGCGGGAAAAAAATAAAGGGCGAGCGCGGCGAAACCGCACAGTCCTAGCATTACGACAAAACTTTGGCGCGCCAAATCGGCAGTGTTTTTGCCTAAAGCAAACCGTCGCGAAATTTTTGGAAAGATGAGTGTGATGATCGCGCCGGGAAAAAACAGAATCGTCTTGCCCAATACCGTTGCGGCAGAATAATAACCCGCTTCGGCGGGTGTGAAAAAATGTTTTACGATGAGGAGATCTATGTTCGTCATCACCGTTAGCGCGAGCATTCCGCCAAGGACAAGAACTGCGTACCGCGAAACCGCGCGCATCGTGAGTCCGTGACTGCGCGTCGGCAATCTAAAATGCGCGCGCAAAGCAATGAATGCCAGCGTCGCGGTCGCCACACTCGCGATAATAGAGCCGCCGAGTGCGCCAATCACGCCTAATCCGGCGGCGATCAATGCCAAGCCAAAAATAACGCGCACGGTTGCCGCGATTATTCCTAGCAACGCCAAAAAATAAAAACGTTGCAAGCCTTGCAATGTCGCATTGAACGTGGTGATCGCGCCGGTAAAAAAAAACAGTCCCGCGGTTGCAATGACGGGGAGATTAGACGAGACGTTGAGGAATTGCGCGATGGGCGCGCTCGCGGCGATCATCGCGGCGCCGGCGATGAAACTCGCGCCAGTCAGTTTGCCGAGTGAGTCCATAACGAGCGCGGTGATCTTTTCTGTTTCTTCTCGCGCCTGAAACGATGCAACGTATTGTGTGATTAGCATTTGGGCGATGCCAGCCGGGACAGCGACGATGACTGACAAGGCGAGTAAAGATGTAAATACTCCGTATTCATCCGGTCCCAATAATCGGCTGGCAAAAATGTGATAAACGTATTGCAATCCATTGCCGATTGAATTCGCCGCGAACAGAACGAATCCTTGTCGCACAGCTGGTGTAGTGATGGTCGGAAAAATTGCACCATCTGCGCGCTCGAAAATTTTCAAAACTATTTCCTCATGCTCGTTCGTAATTCTGAGTCGAGAGGTTGATACAATTCGATCGCGTGTGTTTGTGAATCCATCGGTTAAACATTTGTTTCGAATTGGGCCTCATATGTAAAATTGGTGAACAAAAAAAACACCCGAGGAGCTGAAAAAAATTCTAGGTGGTTAAGCGTGAGAGAGGCGATTCGAACCTGCGGTCTTGACCTTGGCAGGGCTGCATTTTAAGCCGCTCCATCACGCCCCACACACGAAAAATTTATAACATACCAGTACGTGGGTGTCAAATGCCGCGCGATTGGTTTGCGGCCGCGCCGAGCGTGGCGGATAAATTTTCGCGCCAGTATTATTACGCGTGGTACGTGATGCGCGCGGGACTGATCAGCACGCGATATTTTTTGACACGCGAGGCGATGGTTCCTTCGATCATTCACTA
>JACQEA010000461.1 GCA_016200825.1 Chloroflexota bacterium
ACGAAAGTACCCGAAAACCCTGACGATTCTTTCGTGTTTCTTCGTGTGTTTCGTGGATAATTATTATTTCGAATAATGTCTATTAGACGCGGACGCTTAGCGGCTTGATGTTGCCCAAATCACGCGCGTAACTAATTTGTTTCCGTTGCCAAAATCGCGCTCATAAACTGCATAGCGCGGATTCTCCTCCACGACTTTGCCCCATTGCTCCGGCGCATCGAAATCATCATTTGCGGCACCGGGTTTTGTCGCGCTGCTGCTGCCAACTGTAGTAAAAGTATCGAGCGGCGTGTAAATCGTCACCAGTTCATCGTAGTCGTGTTGGTTTGGATGCGTGCTTTGTGTATCCAAGTTGTTCGTATTGTGATAATAATCCATGCAGGTGTTGAGCGAAATCCCGGTTTCGTCTTGATGCGCGAGTCCAAACGTATGACCTACTTCTTGGCACACCACGTGCAATTTCTCGGCTTCGTTGTTGTAAGCGTAAGTTGAATTGCCAAAATAATAATCATTCAACTTGACTGTACCTTGAGTGATGTGCACTCCGCCAGTGATCCAAATTTGCGCCAGACCGAGCCAGCCGGTGTTGCCGTAGCTAGTGCTGCAAACTTGATCTTGTCCGCTCGTCGGACGACAGCTTTTTGGATTTGTGCCACCGGCAACGACCACAGTATCAAGCACGGTAGATTGGCTCCAATCCGATGAAGCCGTGGTAAGAAGATTCGTCCACGTGCCAGACGTATTGTTGCCTAATTTCAATGTAAACGGATTAATTGTGCGCGCCCAATGATATCCGTTCCAAGAATGACTCGCGCTCACAGTGGCGGGCAGCGCGGCGATGAGAAATAAAAATAGAAACGCGATCAAGAGTGCGCCGAAAAGTGATTTAGCGTTCATAGAATTTTCCTCCCCTGAAAATGGGACACAGATTTACACAGAAAAAAATCAGTGTGAATCAGTGTTTATCTGTGTCCAACTGATTTTCATTCAACTGTTGGTGTGCCAACGGCGAATGGGCAACTCCCTCTCTTGTTTTGCGATGAGACTGTGCGAGGTTTGAACTATCGCTATTCTACGACAATTTTCGTACTTTGGCAATAGACATGATGCAAAACCACGGCTTTTCCAAAGTCGCTTGACAAGCCAAACCAAAGCGCATTACGTCATTGCGAGGCGCGCTTTTTGCGCCGAAGCAATCCCCAAATTGCAAGGAGATTGCTTCGCTACGCTCGCAATGACGTCGAGCGGCTGACTCATTGCGAGGCGCGCTTTTTGCGCCGAAGCAATCCCCAAATTGCAAGGAGATTGCTTCGCTACGCTCGCAATGACGTCGAGCGGCTGACTTTGGAAAAGCCCTGATGCGAAACACTTGCACCTGCGGCAAGTGCAGGTGTAAGTGTTACCGCCAAAGGCACAAAGAAAAAAAACTCCAAGCCTTTACGCTCGTTGTGTTATTTTCACTTTGCGTTCTTCGCGTTCCATTCACTTCGTTCAGGACAGGCTTGGCGCTGAAAAATTATTCCGCTTTCGGTCCTGCCCTCACCACGCTCGCCGGTACATCTTTGTCGAACCCTTCCGTTGAAAAATTTTTGATAAATTCGCGCGCGAGTATTTTTGCTTTTTCATCGTACGCGGATTTATCCGCCCATGTATTGCGCGGAATCAATACTTCGCTCGGCACATCAGGACATTGCGTTGGAACTTGAAAACCAAAAACTGGATCCGTTGTCATCGGCGCGTTTTCTAATTTGCCCGATAACGCCGCGCGCAACAACGCGCGCGTATGCGCGATATCCATCCGTTTGCCGACGCCGTACGCGCCGCCGCTCCAACCGGTATTCACAAGCCACACGTTCGCTTTATATTTTTCGATGGTGTACCCCGACAAGAAATGATACATCGCTTGATCCGCGTTTAATTTAGAAATTGGCGGCAGGACGCCAGACGCGTCCGCGGCGAGAAAGAAAATATTTTTGGGATGACCGCCGCGCCCTTCCAGCGTCGCATTCGGAATAAAATCAATCGGGTACGACGCGCGCGTGTTTTCCGTGATCTCGTCGCTATCCAAATCGAGCGCGCGCGAATCGGGATCGATCAAAACATTTTCTAACAACGTGCCAAACCGTTCTGTCGTCGCAAAAATTTCAGGTTCTTTATCGCGCCGAAGTTTGATCACTTTGGCGTAACAGCCGCCTTCAAAATTAAAAACGCCATTTTCGTTCCAGCCATGTTCGTCATCGCCGATCAATGTCCGCTCCGGGTCAGCCGATAGAGTTGTCTTGCCCGTCCCGCTCAATCCATAAAATAACGCGCTGTCGCCATTGGGTCCAAAATTCGCGGAGCAGTGCATCGAGAGCACGTTTTGTACAGGCAACAAATAATTTAGAATCGAAAAAATTGATTTCTTGGTTTCACCCGCGTACGATGAACCACCAATCAAAATTAATCGCGCCGCGAGATTCACGGCAATCACGACTTCACTGCGCGTGCCATCCAATTTGGGATCCGCTTTGAAACCGGGGAAGGTGATGACCGTGAATTGAGGTTCGTGCGCGAGCAATTCCGCGGGCGTCGGACGAATAAACATATAGCGCGCGAAAAGACTGTGCCACGCGAGTTCGGACACAACGCGAATGGGAACGCGTTGCGCGGGATCGGCGCAAACGAAAAGGTCTTGCGCGAATAGTTCCTTGCCGCGCGCGTAATCGGCGAAACGGTTGTGGAGTTTTACAAATTGATCTGGCTCGATGGGCTGATTGACTTTGCCCCACCAAATTTTATCGGCGGAGGAAACTTCGCGCACGATAAATTTATCGTTTGGCGAACGACCGGTGTACGGCGCGGTGTTGACGACGAGCGGTCCATTTTTCGCGACGACTCCTTCACCGCGTTCGACGGCGGCTTGATACAATGCTTCCGTTGAAAGATTCCAATGAATCGCTTTGAGATCGAAAAGATTATATTGCTCTAACCCTTTCAAGTTTCCTCCAGGTCGCGACTTGATTCCACGTATTATAACATTCATCCTAAAAAATATAAAGAGGCGCGAGTAGGGGGAGTAGCTAATCGTGCACAGCTCAAATTCTTGTGGAGGGATCAAGTATCGTTGTCATGCTGAGAGAAGCGAAGCATCTTGTTGACCCGCTTGATTTCAAAATGCATAACGAGATTCTTCGCTCCCCTCGGTCGCTCAGAATGACATTGTAACTTTTCTTTTCGGAACGAATAGTTATCTCTGCGATGTTAGCCACTCTCGAGTAGGGCGAATCGCGAATTCTGGTCGCCGCGTGTACCGTGACGCGCGCGCGATTCAGATTTATTTTGACAACGCGGCGAGGGCAGACTATAATTCAAATGCGTTTGAACAATTTTATATCCGAAACGATTATGCAATTAACCCGTTGGCAATCAGAGACATTGCCGTCTCTTGAGACACTGCGGAGCGTCCTGACGGGACAAGGTCTCCATGTGGAAGAATGGACGGACCCGGCGGGGACCGTTTATCCGGTGCACTCGCACGATTACGCCGAAACGCGCGTGGTGGTGCGCGGTTTTTTGCGCGTGGGTCTTCCAGATTCCGGTGAAGAATTTATTTTGGGACCCGGTGACCGACTAGATTTACCGCCGAACACGCCGCATTGGTCGGATGTCACCGGCGATGGCCCCGTGTTATATCTTTCGGCGGCGAAGCCGAATCACCATCACGCCAACAAAAAATAAAAAAAATTGGGGAGGCGAGTGGCGAGCAAGCCATTCGCTTTTCATTTCGACACAGAGATACACTGATTCACACCGAACTTTTTTATTTCTGTGTTAATCAGCAGACTTGTCCGAAATAATTTTTGCCGCCAAGCCTGTCCTGAACGAAGTGAATGGAACGCCAAGGGCGCAAAGAAAAAAATTGAAGCATTCACGCTGGTTATGTTTTTTATTCTTGGCGTTCTTTGCGTCTTTGCGGTGAGATTTTTTATTCTGAATCAAGTCTAGTGTCCTATTTTCAAGGGAGGATCATGCGAAAAAAAATTTCCGTCATCGGCGCGGGCAAAGTGGGCGCAACGACCGCGCAACGACTTGCCGAACGCAATTACGCGGACATTGTTCTGTTCGACGTGATCGAATTTGTCGCGGAAGGTGAAGCGTTAGATTTATTAGAAGCGGGTCCGATTGTTGGCTATGATATCAACGTGACTGGCGTGACGATCAAAGACGGCGCGGGGTACGAAAAACTCGCGAACTCGGATTTGGTCGTGATGACCGCCGGAATCGCGCGCAAGCCCGGCATGAGTCGCGATGATTTGATTTTGACCAATCAGAAAATTGTGGGCGGATGGGGCGAACAAATCGCGCGCTATGCGCCGAACGCGATCGTCATCGTCGTGACGAATCCCGTTGACGCGATGACGCAACTGATGTGGCACACGACGAAATTTCCGAAACAGCGCGTGATCGGACAAGCGGGTGTGTTAGATAGCGCGCGCTTGCGCGCGTTTGTCGCGCTGGAATTTGGCGTCGCACAAAAAAATGTGCAAGCGTACGTTCTCGGCGCGCACGGCGATCAAATGGTGCCCTTGCCGCGTTATACTACCGTCGCGGGTGTGCCGATTACGGAATTGTTGCCGAAAGAAAAAATTGACGCGCTCGTCAAACGCACGCGCGATGGCGGCGCGGAAATTGTAAATTTGCTCAAGACCGGTTCCGCGTTTTACGCGCCGAGCGCGGCGGTCGCGGAAATGGTGGACGCAATTTTGTACGACAAACATCAAGTTCTGCCGGGCATCGCGTTGTTGGAAGGCGAATACAAAATCTCGGGCGTCTGCGCGGGCGTGCCGGTGAAATTGGGCGCGCAGGGAATTGAACAAGTGGTTGAATGGAAATTGAATGCGGACGAGCAAGCCGCGATGGAAAAAAGCGGCAACGCTGTCCGTGAATTGAACAAGGTGATGGGAATTTAATGGATAGACAATAGACGGTGGACAAAAGACGGAGGACAGTTCGGAATTGGAATTTGTTTTTCGTCTATCGTCTATCGTCTTCGGTCATTTTTTTATGCCTCCTACTCAAGGCGAACGCAAGCAAGTGACTGTCCTCTTTGCGGACATCTCGGGCTTTACCGCGCTCTCGGAAAAACTCGATCCCGAAAACGTCACCGAACTCATCAATCGTTTCTTCGCCGCGCTCAACGCGCCGATCGAAAAATATGACGGCACGATTGATAAATTTTTGGGCGACGCGGTCATGGTTATTTTCGGCGCGCCGCGCGCGCATGAAAACGATCCCGAGCGCGCGATTCGCTGCGCGCTCGAAATGCGCGACGCGTTCGACGCGGAAAAACGCGCGCTCCAGTTATCCGATTCGCTCGCGCTTCACATTGGACTCAACACCGGTCTCGCGATTGCGGGCATCGTCGGCACCAAAGCTAAAATGGAATACACCGTCATTGGCGACACGGTGAACATCGCGTCGCGGCTCAAAGATCAAGCGCCGCGCGGCGAAATTTTTGTGAGCGATGAAACGTTTCGCTTGGTCGAACGCCTTTTTGAATTTCGTTCCGTCGGTTCATTAGAAGTCAAAGGCAAAGAAAAACCAATTCCAACTTTCGCGATTGTGCGCGCCAAAGCCGGCGTGATCACCACGCGCGGAATTGCCGGTCTGAAATCGCCGCTGGTTGGTCGCGAGGCGGAACGCGCGCAATTGGCGCGCGCGTTTGAATTGTTGCAAAGCGGGCGCGGGCAAATCGCGTTTGTAGTCGGCGAAGCCGGGCTCGGAAAATCGCGCCTCGTCGCGGAAATTCGGAAATGGACTGTAGACCATAGATCGTCCAGCGTCCTCTGGCTGGAAGGTCGCTCGCTTTCGCACACGCAAAACGTCGCGTATTTTCCGATCATCGAAATGTTGAAACGCGTTTTGAATTTACGCGATGATGCTCAGCCGGACGAAGCGGGCAAAGCCTTGGAAGCGTGGGGTGATCAATTTATTTCGGCGAATGATCGCGCGGGAACTCTGCCGTTTCTTAAATCATTGCTCGGAATCGAGCTCGATGAATCTGCCGCCAAACGCGTCCGGTATTTGGACGCGGAAGGATTGAAACGGCAAACTTTTTTCGCGATTCGTACGAGTTTGCGCGCGGTCGCGCGCACCGCGCCGACACTGGTCTTTATCGAAGATTTGCATTGGGCAGACGATGCGAGTTTGGAAGTGTTGCGCTATGTGTTGCCGCTCGTTTTGGAATTGCCTCTGCTTTTTATTTTTGTTCTGCGTCCCGAACGCGATCACGGCTCGTGGAAGTTGCGCGAGTTTGCTCTGCGCGATTATTTCGCGCGCGCGACGGAAATTGTTTTGCATCCGCTCACGCCGGCCGCATCGAATCAACTGCTCACGAATTTACTCGCGATTGAAGATATGCCCGGCGCGGTGCGCGAATTAATTCTCGCGCGCGCAGAAGGCAATCCATTTTACGTCGAAGAAATCGTCCGGTCTTTGATTGACCAAAAGTTGATCGAGCGCGTCGAAAATCGTTGGCGCGCGACGCGCGCGATTGAATCGGTGGATTTACCCAGCACGCTGGCCGGCGTGATCGGCGCGCGCATTGATCGGCTTGATCCCGATGTAAAATTCACGTTGCAAATCGGCGCGGTGATCGGACGATCCTTTCCGTACGCGGTGATGACGCGCGTGATTCCCGACCCCGCGCGATTGGACGCCGATTTGGCGCGGCTGGAAGAAATGGGACTCGTGTTTGAAAATTCAGAGCGCGGCGAACGACAATTGATTTTCAAACATATTCTCACGCAAGAAGGCGCGTATGAAAGTTTGTTGCTGCGCAAACGCCGCGAATTGCACGGTCAAGTTGCGCGCGCGTTGGAGGAATATTTCGGTGCGCGCATCCAGGATCAAATTGGATTGGTGGCGTATCATTTTGCGCGCAGTGATGATGCGCTGAACGCGATTGAGTACGCGTTGCGCGCGGGCGAACGCGCGCTCGCGCGATATACCGCGCCCGAAGCGATTCGTTTTTTTCGCGGCGCGTGGTCGCGCATGGACGAAGAAAAAATTGACGATGCCGCGCGGCGGTTGCGCGCGCTGGTTGGCTTGGGCGACGCAGAATCGGCGCGCGGGGAGTACGACGCCGCACTCGCGATTTGGGAACGCGCGTGTGAATACGCGCGGAATTTGGAAAATCGCGAAACGCTCGCGGGATTGCATCGGCGCATGGGCTTGACGAATCTCGCGCAAGGCAAAGTGGAATCCGCGCGCAAGTTGTACGAATGGGGT
>JACQEA010000459.1 GCA_016200825.1 Chloroflexota bacterium
CGCGAATGAGGTTAATGGTCGCGCGCTGTGGCTGTGCGCCCTCATCGCCGCGCTGCTCGCGCATTTTATTGAAATTCATTTCGGCATCGCGATTGTTTCCACGCGCGAATATTTTTGGTTTTACGCCGCGCTGTTGGTGGTGATCGGCTTAAATCAAATCCGCGCCGCGGCGCGCCCACCCACGCTTGCGCCACAAGTTGCAACTGCGCGCTCAGTCACGCGGCGACGCAAGCATCGCAACTCTCAGCCGCGCGCGCAATTTCAACCCGCGCCAGAAAAAGATGCGCCCGCGCTTGCCGAAATTCTCACATGGACGGCAATCGCGATCATTATTTTGCTGACCTTGATTTTTGAATTTTTCAATAATCAAACCGGCACGGAAAATGTTTTGGAAGCCGTGCGCCAATCACTTTTTCTCAAACTGAATGGCGATGCCTCCGCGGTTTTTCTTTTGTTCGCGTTGACGTGGTTGGTGATGGGTGTCATCGGCTTGGACGAATTTATGGCGCGCGGCGCGCGCGCGTTCACTCTGATTTTATTCGTCGCGTTGACGTTCACCGCGATGGTGTGGTTCGCGTTATTGCAAGAACGCGCGCTCACGCAAGCGGGCGATTTGACGAATGCGTTCGTCGGACTTGTAACGCAATATTATTTAGGATTGATCCTTCTCGTCGTTATCGTCGCGGTGACGTTGTATCTGCGCGCGTCGCGCAACGGTTTGGTGTTTATGCGCGCCGCGCCGAACGCGTTGATCGCGCCGGTCGGGGTGGTGAGTCTCGCGTTAATTATTTACGCGACCAATTTCGCGAACGTCACCGCCGATATCTTTTACAAATCCGGCGTGAATTACGATAATCTCGGCGCGTGGGATCAAAGTATCGCGGCGTATCGCCGCGCGCGCGATCTACAACCGGCGCAGGATTTCTACGCGCTTTTTTTGGGACGCGCCTATCTTGAAAAAGCGCGCACGCTAAGCGACCCTGCGCAACGCGCGTCATTTCTCAAGTTGAGCGAGCAGACCCTTGTAGACGCGGAAAATTTAAATCCACTCAACACCGATCATGCCGCGAATCTCGCGCGCTTGCATCGTATTTGGGCGGGCATCGTGGACGATGCGAACGAGCGGAGCGCGCATTTCCAAAAATCGTCCGAGTATTATCAAATCGCGACGCGGCTGTCGCCGTTCACCGCGTATTTGCGCAACGAGTGGAGTCAAACGTATTATCAAAACGGCGATCTCGATCACATGCGCGCGGTGTTGGAGCAATCCGTGCAGATTGACGACGGATTCGCGCAGACTTTTTTTTTATTAGGCGAATATTTTCGCGCGCAAAATGATGCGCTGAACGCGGCGGAAAATTATTTCAAGGCGCTCGCGCTCGATCCGAACGCGCTCGCTGACGCGGATGGAACTCCGTTTACGGGAGCGATTGCGATTCTGGCGCAAAAAGAAATCGCGCCGCGCGCGCAGGAAACCTTGCGCGCGGCGAGTGTAACTTTTCCGAACGCGCTCGCGCCGTATTACGCGCGCGCGGAAATTTACAAACGCAACGATCAGCGCGATCTGGCGCAACAAATGTTGGAGCAAGCGGTGAAAATCGCGCCGACCGATTACGCGCCGCAATTGCAATTGGTCAACTTTTTTTCCGAGCGCGGGCAGATCGACGCGGCGGTCAGCGCGATGCGCCGCGTGCTAGATTTGTTGCCTTCGACGCGGAATGCGGACTATGCGCGTTTTACGCAATTCTATTCGCAACTCCAAACGCTGCAACGCGCGATTCAAACCGCGCAACGCGCGCCGAACGATATCGCCGCGCAGCGCGCGGTGGCGACGTTATGGAAGGGGCGCGGTCAACCGCAATTCGCGTTACCGGCATACCAAAACGTTTTGAACGTCGCGCCGTTTGATTACGACGCGCAAAAAAATATCGCGCTGATCAATTTGCAATTGTTGCAAACGGACGACGCGCAGCGCGCGCTGGTCGCGGCGGCGGCGATTGCGCCCGCCGCGGAAAAACCATTCTGGCAAAATTTGCAAATGGCGCTGAACGATTACAAGGCGCAGCGCTATGACAGCGCGCTCAAGTTCGCGCAAGCCGCGCTGGCGTTGGCAACTGAGGCCGACAAAAGCGCAGTGAACGCGTACGTCACCAAAATCCAAGAATTATTTTCAACTAGCAAAAAATAAAATTAAGAGGGCGTGGCTAAACGCGGGAAAATCAAATAGTTGTAAACGGATCGCGTAACATTGTCATGCTGAGTAGATTCGCTTCGCTCACTATA
>JACQEA010000048.1 GCA_016200825.1 Chloroflexota bacterium
CGATGCCGAGCGGCAAGCCGTGTAACGATTGACAAATGCTGGTGACCGCGGGCAGAGTGTCTGCGTTCAGCGCGAAATTTTCATTCGCGCGCCGCGCGCACGCGGCGAACAATTCAATCGCGGGAAATTTAGAATGATCCGGCTCACTTGCCGCGAGCGTATTCGCGTGTTGCCATCCGTTTTCGTTGCGGCGCGGAAACGCAAGTCCTTCGACGTTCATCACCCACTCGGCTGAACAACTCAACGCGATGCGAGAAGTTACAAGCCAGACCACTTGCGGCGCCACATCTAACAACTGCGCGATTATTTCTGCGCCATCCTCGCGATTCGTTCCCCCAAGCAAATGCTCTAGGTTATCGAGAATCACCAGCATTTCTTTATCGCGCAACGCGGCGAATAGGATTGGCTTGACCACTTGGTTCGGTTCAACGCTCAGCCCAATTTTTTTAGCAATCGTTTGTAAAATTTGCGAAGGGGAATTGAGCGGGGCGAGATCTATAAAAAATATTCCATCGCGAAACATTCCGGTTTGGGCGCGGGCAGATTCGATCGCGAGCCGCGTTTTTCCCACGCCGCCAATCCCAATCAAAGTGACTAGGCGACACGCGGGATTTTCTAGTTGCTCTTGGATGCGCGTCAGTTCAGTTGCGCGGCCGATTAAAGTCATCTCCGCTGGTAATTCCAACGGCGCGCGCACGTTCGCTTCAACCAATTCGTACTGCTCGCGCAGAATACTCTCGCGTACGCGCGTGGTCGTCTCCGCTGGATCCAGATTTAATTCCTCGCGCAACGCGCGGCGACATTGTTCGTATTGAGCCAGTGCCGCGCTCCGTCGTCCACTTAGCGCCAATGCCTGCATCAATTGCAGATGCGATTCTTCGCGCCAAGGTTCTAACGCGATTTGTTGGCGCGCATAATCCGCGGCGAGTTCAAACGTGCCGCGCCGCAAATGATACTCACTCAAAATTGTGAGCGCGGTCAGCGCTTGATCGTGGAGACGCGAACGATGTGTAGTTGCCCACCGTTCAAATTCCTCACTGTCTTCTATCGAAAGCCCCTTGAGGAAATCGCCGCGATAGAGCGTGACCGCGTGCGCCAATCTCTTGACGCAAGCCTCACAACTATTGATGTGGCGATGGAGATGTTTCTGACATTCGGAATAGAGATCGGAGAAGGCGAAGACATCGAGCCAATCGGAAGGAGGAGAGGGTAGCAAACTCACAGGATTGAATTGGATTTCGCTGGGAGTTGCGAGAAAAAAATCTTCGGCGCGATCTTGGAGGGATTGTCGCAGACGGAAGAGCGATTTGCGTAAATTATTGGCGGCGGATTCTTTCGATTGATTGGGCCACAACAACGCCATTAAGGAATCGCGGCGATGGGGTTGCTCGCGCTCGACCGCTAAATACGCGAGCAAGGCACGTTCTTTATCGGTGGCAAAGCGAGTGATCAACTCGCCGTCCAACGTTGCCTTAAACGTACCGAGCAAATTCATTGCAAGGAACGCCATTGTCTCCCCTCGAACTGCAACACTGCGAGCACCGCTATAAATTAATTTGGGACTTTAACATAATTAGGCGAGATTGTGAAGAGACAAAATTACTAAAAATATATGTCGGTTTAGGAGGTAGCACGATCATACTTCTGGCATATTGCTTGTCACTTCTGGTACCTTGATCATGCTTGCGCGCCTGAATTATCTTATGCATATATTATACTCCTCACCTCAGGTTTTGCAAATAACGATCGCCGGCAGTTTTTGGAGAACGATTTTGGAACGGCTGTGTGGTATAAGGGTAGCATAAAACTACTCGAAGGGAGGTGAGAACAATGAAGGTCAAAACGACGATCAAAGCCGGTGCATACCTCGTGGAGGATTAATGCTCCGACCACTTGATCCTGCCAATTCGAATTTCAGATTGGCGCGCGACCGCAAATCTCGCTCCAAATCCAATTCGATGCGGCAGGATCAAGTTGGCTTTCTACGGATGCAAGAATCGGGAGTGTCTCGAAGCAAACCATTTGAAACACATCCACTTTTTGTGAACAAAAGGGAAATTATAAGTGAGGTGAGCAATTTGAAAGTGCTGATCTAATTTATGACGCCGTTGCAACGCGTCGCAGACGATATCCCAGTTCGGCGCGTTAGGCATACTCAGGTAGTTCAAGTTGTCTATTCAACGATGAATAATTTAGTCATCTCCACTCCAGATACTCTCCCTCGTCTTACATGGGAGATCAGCCGCATGAGCGAAGCGGTGGAAATCCTCGCGCGAAAATCGAATTTGGCAGATTCGCATTTACATCCCCCGATGCCGTCGCTTCATCTCGCTCAAGACGACGATGAAGGGTTGGATCAGTGGATGGACTCTATCGCAAAATGGTTAGAGATCGAGGCGGAGCCAGTCGAAGCGCAATATGGCGAAGTGGACACGATGCTCGGTGGCATTGGACCCGCCGTCCTGCGTTTACCGCTTTTTGCTGACCAGACGCAATCACGATTGATCCTCTTGCTCAAAAGCAACCGTCGCTACGCAAGTCTCATTGCGCCTGACTTTACAATTCGCCGCCTGTCTCTGCGGGAGGTTCGCGATTGGATGTGCGGTTCCCTTGAAGCCGAGCGCGGGGACGTCGTTGCGCAAATTCTAAGCACTGCCGGCATTCCGGAGGAACGCCGCGGGCGCGTGCGCGCGGCGATATTGA
Source organism: Chloroflexota bacterium (assembly GCA_016200825.1). Lineage (GTDB taxonomy): Bacteria > Chloroflexota > Anaerolineae > UBA4142 > UBA4142 > JACQEA01. The sequence goes on from JACQEA010000048.1 coordinate 2,704, forward strand.
AAGAGCAATTGAGTGAGGCGCGAATTCGCGCGGGCTGGATATTGCGCTTGTCTCCCAGCGCGCGCGTGTGGCGTCATGTTCGCCATGAAAGATTGTTGCGTCCGATGATCCTTATCGTCGGCGCCGACCTAATCCGCCAAGCCCTTTTAGTCGGGACATGGGCCGTGGTCGGCTTGGGAATTCTTGGCGGACGTTTCGAATGGGCATGGCTGTGGGCGTGGGCGTTGTTATTGCTCACGGGCATTCCTTTTCAACTTCTCAGCACCTGGGGGCAAGGGCGATTTGCGACCGGCTTGAGCAGTATCTTCAAGACCCGCTTGATCTACGGAACGGCGTACTGGCGACCGGGATTGGCGGATGGGCGCACGTGGGATTGTTGATGCTGTGTACGTTACTCACCATCGTCTTGAGCTGGCGATTCATTCAAGCGGACCGAATTTGGGTGGACACTTTTCGCGGAATGACCAACGACTTGGTCGAGCGAATGGTGGGGCATCGTACGCGATTGGCGCAAGAAAACCCGGCGCTTTGGCATGTGAATGAAGATCGCGAGTTGGATGGGTACATGCATCTCTCCGAACGCGTTGATCGCTCCGCCATGTTCCTTGCCGCGATTCCGCGCGCGTGGATGGTCGTTGGATTGATGGGCGTTGGGGTTGCGTTTGTAACTCCCAACGTTTCCGTGACCGGCTTGGCAATCAGCCTCGGCGGAATCTTGCTCGCGCAACAATCACTCGCGAGCATTGTGAGCGGTGTGGAGAGTATCGCCGCAGTTCTGCGCGCGTGGGATCAAGTGGCGCCGCTCTTTAATGCCGCGGCGCGGCGCGAAGAGAAACCCTCGCTGGTGTTTGCCGCACCCAATTCAGCCGAGAGAAACTCTAATCATCAACCCTTGATCACCACAAAAGAAATTTCCTTTCGCTATCGCCGGCAAGGACGTTTTGTTCTGGAGCGATGCAGTTTGACGATTCAGCCAGGGGAGCGCTTGCTTTTGGAGGGACCTTCGGGCGGAGGCAAGTCAACTTTTGCCGCCGTGATCGCTGGATTGCGGAATCCCGAAGAAGGCTTGTTGCTTTTGCGCGGGTATGATCGGCAAAGCATTGGGGTGGATGTGTGGCGGCGGCGGATTGCGGTGGCGCCGCAGTTTCACGAAAACCATGTGTTCACTGCTTCTTTTCTTTTCAATTTGTTGATGGGACGGCGATGGCCTCCCACCAAACAAGACATTGAATCGGCGGAAGAAATTTGTCACGAATTGGGCTTGGGCGACTTGATTCAACGAATGCCATCCGGACTTGAGCAGATGGTTGGGGAAAGTGGTTGGCAGTTATCACACGGCGAGCGCAGTCGTTTGTATATCGCGCGAGCGTTGTTGCAGAACGCGGACTTGATGATCTTTGATGAAAGTTTTGCCGCTTTGGATCCTGAAAATCTAGAGCGCGCCTTGCGTTGTGTCCTAGAGCGCGCACCAGCATTAATGGTGATCGCACACCCGTAAGAAGAGGAAATACCATGTTACTCGAACGCTCACTCGACTTTATTGTGCCATTTGTGTGGCTCACGTTTTTTATTATCGTCGCTTTTTATATTATCGCGACGGCGCGTCGCGTGGGCCTCCTCGCCGCGTTCCGCGCCTTGTTGTCATTAAAAATTCCGGCGCTGGGCTTGCTGCTCCTCGTCACGTTAACTCTGCTGATTCGAGGTTTGATTTTCATTGATCCGCAAGAAGTGGGAGTCGTCATCACGCTCATCCAGCCCGACGGTTATCGCGATCGCCCTTTGCGTTCGGGTTTACGCGTGATCGCCCCGCTGTTGGAACAAGTCGAACGGTATCCGATTTATTGGCAAACGTACACGATGTCTTCGTTGCCGCTCGAGGGACAAAAACCCGGCGATGATTCGATCAAGGCGCGCACATCGGACGGACAGGAAGTCGCGATTGATTGTTCGATCATTTTTCAATTAGACCCAGAGCAAGTTATCCGCGTGCACATTGATTGGCAAAAGCGTTACGTGGATGACTTTGTGCGTCCGGTTGTGCGCGGCATTGTGCGGACGCAGGTTTCCCAATATACCGTTGACGAAGTAAACAGTTATAAACGCTTGGATCTCGAAACGGATTTGAATCGCCAAGTGCGGGTCGCATTTCAAGAAAAGGGTTTCATTCTGGATCGCTTTATCTTGCGCAATATCGGTTTTTCGCCCGAGTATGCGGCTTCGGTTGAGAAAAAACAAATCGCGTTGC
>JACQEA010000465.1 GCA_016200825.1 Chloroflexota bacterium
AGCACTGACGGCGCGATTGGATTGATTCAACTGAATCGTCCGAACGTATTGAACGCGTTGAATGGAATGGTGATGACGGAAGTCGGAAACGCGCTCGCCGAGTTCGACGCGAATGATGCGGTGCGCGCGATTATCATTCATGGAAGCGCGCGCGTCTTTAGCGCGGGCGCGGATATTGATGAGATGAAAGCTGCAACGCCTGCCGAGATGTTAAAGCGTGATTGGATTTCAAACTGGGATCGCGTCCGCCAAGTTTCCAAACCAATCATCGCGGCAGTGAGCGGTTATTGTTTGGCGGTGGATGCGAACTCGCGATGGCGTGCGATATTATTATCGCGTCGGAGACCGCGCAATTTGGTCAGCCCGAAATCAATATTGGCGTGATGCCGGGCGCGGGCGGGACGCAACGTTTGACGCGGGCGATCGGCAAATCGCGTGCGATGGAATTGGTGCTGACCGGTAAATTTATGAGCGCGAGCGAAGCGTTCGCGCGCGGGCTGGTGTCGCGCGTGGTGCCGGTCGAATTGCATTTGGACGAAGCGAAAAATCTCGCGCGCGAAATCGCGGCGAAAGCGCCGCTGGCGGTGCGGCTCGCGAAGGAATCGGTGAATAAAGTTTTTGAAATGGCGCTGGCAGAAGGTTTGGAATACGAGCGGCGCTTGTTTTATTTTTTGTTCGCGACCGAAGATCAGAAAGAGGGCATGGACGCGTTTGTAAATAAACGCAAAGCGGAATGGAAAGGAAAGTGACAACGAAGTTGTCACCCTGAGCACATTCCCTACGCTCAGTGTAAACTCCGCGAAGGGTCGCGTTGTTATATAGAGGTAGAATAAATTGTCCGAAACAATTGATCCCGAACAAATCACCATCATCGAAGGACCGACGCCCGAATTTCATATCGTCGGAGATCCGTGGACGATGTCCATTCTGGAAGGCGCCGCGCCGTATGTGATCGCGACGTGTCAAGTGCGTTCGTTCAACGGAAAAAAATTAATCGAACGATGCGAGCGCGCGTGGGGAAATAAAAACGTGATTCGGTTGGACTATCGGCAGATAGATGGATTGCGCCGTCAGGTGGATATTATCGCGGCGCGGCTCGACCAAGTTGACGGCGTGGATGTTTTGAATTTGTGGGTGCGGCATAAAATGAAAACGTTGATGGGACGCGTGGGAGAATCGTCCGATGATCTGCCGCTGATTGACTAGAGTATGGAAAATTTATTACGCGTGGGAGTGATCGGGTCTGTGATGCGGACGCCGCGCGCGTGGAGCAAATCGCGCGGCAATTCAAAATTGAACGCGCGTTTACTAAATGGGAAGACGTTGTCGCGGTGACAGATTTAGTTAGTATTGCCGCGCCAACACCTGAACACAAAATAATTTGCGAAGCCGCCTTGTCAGCCGGTAAAAATGTTTTGTGCGAAAAACCGCTCGCGTTGAATGCGCGCGATGCGCGCGCGATGCTCGGCGCCGCCGAACAACGTAAACTTGTCCACGCCGCGAATTTTGAAATGCGTTTCTTGCCCGCGTTTCAGTACGCTAAAGAATTGATTGACGAAGATTATCTTGGAGAATTTTTTCGCGCGGACGTCACGATGGCGATGGAACGGCCGTGGGGCGAGCATGGCAATTGGGCGGCGGATGATGCGCGCGGCGGCGGCGTGTTGATGGAAGTTGGATCGCATTTTCTCGACGTGATGCGCTGGTGGTTTGGAAACGCGCGCGCGGTCTTGGCGAGTCGTCGCACAAATTTTCCAAACGTGAAAACGCGCGACGAACAAATAAAAGGAAATGGAAAAACCGCGACCACATTAATCACGGCTGATGATGCGTTGTGGTGCGCGTTGCAATTCGAGCGCGGGGAAGCATTGCTGAATTTTGTGACCGGCGCGCGCTATGATCCCGGTTGGACGATCAACGCGTACGGCGCGCTCGGCACGCTCGTTATCAAAAGCGGAGAATTGTTGGGGAGGCGCGACGGCGACTTGCATCTGGAGCCGCTCGCGATTCCAAAACGATTAGAGCAAAACGAAAAACCAAACGATCCATTGATGTGGGGCATGGTGAAATTATTCGAGCGCGTCGCCGCGAAA
>JACQEA010000049.1 GCA_016200825.1 Chloroflexota bacterium
TGGTAGAGTGAATTGCGAATTAGGAATTGTGAAATTACAATTTCGAAATTCGCAAAAGGTGTAAATGTCAATTGCAACGCTCGAAATAAAAAAGGGGCTGAACGTCGCGGCAATCCGCGAAGATTTTCCGATTCTCCACCAGATGGTGAACGGAAAACCATTGGTCTATCTCGATAGCACCGCGACCTCGCAAAAGCCCGAAGCCGTAATTCAAGTGATGGACGCGTATTATCGCAAAACAAACGCGAACGTTCATCGCGGCGTATATGCGTTGGCGGAAGAAGCGACGGCGCAGTACGAAGGCGCGCGCAAGAAGACGCAGAAATTCATCAACGCAAAATCGTACCGCGAAATTATTTTTACGCGCAACGCGACCGAAGGGCTGAATCTGGTCGCGTATGCGTGGGGACGCAAAAATATTCGCGCGGGCGACGAAATTGTCACGACGCAGTTGGAACATCATTCCAACATCGTTCCGTGGCAACTCTTGGCGCAAGAAAAAAATGCGACGCTGCGATTTATACCTGTGGACGATCAGGGGCAACTACGCGCGGATCAAATTGAAACGCTCATCAATCCCAAAACAAAAATCGTCGCGTGCACGATGATGTCCAACGTGGCAGGCACGATCACACCGATTCGCGATTTAATCGCGCGCGCGCACGCGGTTGGCGCGATCACGGTCGTGGATGGCGCGCAAGCCGTGCCGCATATGCCCGTGGATGTTCAAGAATTGAATTGCGATTTTCTCGCGTTCAGCGGCCACAAAATGCTCGCGCCGTTTATCGGAATTTTGTACGGCAAACGCGAATTGCTCGAAGCGATGGAACCATTTCTGGGCGGCGGCGATATGATTCGCGAAGTGCATATGCACGAAAGCAAATGGAATGAGTTGCCGTACAAGTTTGAGGCAGGCACGCCCGCGATTGCCGAAGCGATTGGTTTGGGCGCGGCGATTGATTATTTGAACGAGTTAGGAATGGAGAATGTGCGCGCGCACGAAATCGAATTGACGGATTACGCGTTGAACAAACTGCGCGCGGTGGATGGATTGACGATTGTGGGTCCCGCGCGCGCGGAAGAACGCGGCGGGGTGATCGCGTTTGCCGTGCCGAACGCGCATCCGCACGATGTCGCGACGATTTTTGATCGCGAAGGAATTTGTGTGCGCGCGGGTCATCATTGCGCGATGCCGCTTCACGAACGCTTTAATTTGCCCGCGACGACGCGCGCGTCGTTTTACGTTTATAATTATCCCGATGAAGTAGATCGTTTGGTGGAGACGTTGGAAAAAGTACGCGAGATTTTCAAATCGTAATTTGTCGTAGAGGCGAAGCGGCGCTTCGCCTCTACGCGGAATCATTATGGACGACCTGTATCGCGAAATTATTCTCGATCATTATCAGCATCCGCACAATCACGGCGAATTGCCAGACGCGAACATTCACGCGCACGACACGAATCCATTGTGCGGCGATGTACTCTATATGGACATTCAACTCACCAACAACATCGTGAGCGATGTGCGCTTTCGCGGCAAAGGGTGCGCGATCAGCCAAGCGTCGGCTTCGATGTTGACGGATGAAATTGTCGGCAAGTCGCTCGACGATGTAAAAAAAATTGACAAGCAATTCATTCTCGATATGCTCGGCATTCCATTGGGTCCTTCACGAATCAAGTGCGCGCTGTTATCCCTCAAGGTATTGAAGAATGGCGCGTACGGAATCACCGAATGGCCCGACGATGACGAAGAATAAATCTTGACGCGAGAAAAAAATCAGCGCGGGGACGCGGAGAGTTTTCGCCGCGTCGCCGCGTTTTTGCGTCGCGCGATTATTTTTAGACGAGCGGGGGATGTGTGGCAAAGTTTGTGAACGTCGCGAAAACGAGCGCGATTCCACCGGGCGAAATGAAAAGTTTTTCGATTGACGGCAAAAGAATTTTGGTGGTTAACCTAGCAGGCACATTTTTTGCAACGCAAGATGTTTGCACGCACGATAACGGTACATTGAGCGACGGTGAAGTGATTGATGGCGAGATCGAATGTCCGCGGCACGGCGGACGCTTTGATCCACAAACCGGCGCAGTACGCGCGCTCCCGCCGATGTTTCCGATAAAAACATTTGCGGTGCAAGTGATTGGCGACGACGTGCAAGTGAATATGGAATAAGGCAATAGAGAGTAATTTGTAACCCGCGCAAAAGGCGCGGGTTTTTATTTGCTATGTTATAATCGCCCACGTTCATTTGAAAATTCATCGGAGGAATTTGATGAACCTACGCATTCCCGGTCCCGTTCCACTGCCAGAAAAAATTTCGGCCGCGTTGCAAAAGCCGATGATTGATCATCGCGGGCCCGAATTCGCCGCGATTCAAGCGCGCGTCGTCGCCGCGCTCCAGCGCGTCTTTCAAACTCAGAACGACATGATCCTATTCACCTCTTCCGGCACCGGCGCGCTGGAAGCCGCGATCGTCAATACGATTTCGCCGGGAGATCGCGTGCTTTCATTTTCCGCGGGACTGTTCGGCGATCGTTTCGCGGATATTGCTACGACGTACGGAGCAGAGATAACGCGCGTGGATTTTGAATGGGGACGCGCGATGGAACCAGAACGCATCGCGCGCGCCGTCCGCGAAAATCGAAACGCGCGCGTCGTTCTCGTTACTCACAATGAAACTTCAACGGGTGTATTGCATCCGCTCAAAGAAATCGCGCAAGCCGTGCGCGAAAATTCCGACGCGGTGTTGATTGTAGACGCGATCAGTTCAGTGGGCGGCACGGAATTGCAAACCGAGGCGTGGGGATTGGATATGGTCATCACCGCGTCACAAAAAGCATGGGCTTGTCCGCCGGGACTCGCGATGTTGAGCGTTTCGCCGCGCGCGTGGCAAGTAAACGATTCGGCAAAAACGCCGCGCTATTATTTTGATCTGCGCCGAATGAAAAATGTTATGGACAAAGGGGCAACGCCATTCACGCCAGCAATGCTAAATTATTTTGCGCTCGACAATTCGTTAGAGCTGATTGAAGCGGAAGGGATCGAAAAAGTTTGGGCGCGGCACGCGCACATCGCGAGTTATACGCGCGGGCGCGCGGAAAAAATCGGTTTGAAATTGTTCGCGGACGCGCGCTATGCGTCGCCGACCGTCACTGCGCTGGCGATGCCAAACGGAATTGACGCGGAAGAGCTGCGGCGAATCGCGTGCGAAGAATTTGGCTTGGTCATCGGCGCGGGGCTAGACAAATTGCGCGGGAAAATTATTCGCGTCGGGCATTTAGGCTGGGTGAGCGCGGAACAGATAGATAACGCGATGCGCGCGTTGCAAGAATCGTTAGAAAAATTGCGCGAAAGTTAGGACGCGGAGGAACGGAGCCAACGTGTCATTGCGAGGAGCGGTTTTCGCGACGAAGCAATCCCCAAGATGCATTAGGAGATTGCTTCGCATAA
>JACQEA010000466.1 GCA_016200825.1 Chloroflexota bacterium
ACCATCATCACGGAAAGCAATTGCATAAACAAATCGCGCGAGCGCGCGCGAATATCGCGATACGTCCACACGATTAGACTGATCCACATCGCGAGCAGGTACGCGCCGAAAAACGCGACCAGAAGTTGCAACACCGCACCGAGCGCGCCAAAGTCCAAAGTCATTTAGCAATTCCGTTTCGTTGGCGGGATTATAACATCATCTTTGAAAAATGTCACAACATTTTTTATTTCGCGATCACTAAATTGCATTTGTTTCCGTTGTGAATTCATCCCGCGGAAATTCAATCGCGTTGATCGGCAGGGAGCAAGAGCGCGAGTCCCGCCGCGGCGAACGGCAACAACTCGACTTTCTCCAAAAAAAGAAAACGCGTCCACGAAAACACGAAAGGACGCGAGAATTCTAAAACTGGTTTCGGGTGTTGCGTGGATTACTTTTTTATTGCGGGGGTTCGGTGAACGAACGCAATGTCAACGTGTACTGATCGTTGCCGCATTCCGCGCGCTGATTTATTTCGGTCACGCGCACGTACACCATCCGCGCCGCGCCGGTATTCCACCACCAAATCAGCGCGTCTTTGCCCGCGTAATGATCGTTCTGCGCGATCAGCGTGCCGTCTGCCTCGAATAATTCCAAACGCGTTTGCGTCGGAAAATTCCAGCGCGTCGTCGCGGCAATCGCGTAAATTAAATTCGGCGTCGCGCGAAAACGCGTCCAGTCTTCGTCATCCGGCTGACAAAAAAAATGCAACATCGGTCCCGTGAGCGGATTCGCGAGCAACGGACAATCGTCCGGCTCGTATCCATCTTCACCTTGCGCGATTAAATCCGCGAGCTCATCATCGCTGTAATCGTTCGCGCACCGGCGCGCGTCAAGTGGAGAAGTGTGTAGGTATAGCGTTTGCATATCCGCACGTGCCGGCGCGGCAATCGAGAAATTGATTGCAAGTAAAAAAATAATCAACCCGCGTGTTTTCATTTTGTTTCTCTTTGGATCCTAAAAAAAATCGTTTGCCAATCAAACGCGTTCCACCACCATCGCGATTCCTTGCCCGACGCCGATGCACATTGTCACCAAACCATAACGCGATCCGCGCCGTTTCATTTCGTGCACCAATGTCGTCAACAAGCGCGCGCCGGTCGATCCCAGCGGATGACCGATTGCAATCGCGCCGCCATTCACATTGACGCGCGCCGGATCCATTTCTAATTCGCGCAGGCACGGAATCGCTTGCGCGGCGAACGCTTCATTCAATTCGATCAGATCAATGTCTTGCATTTTTAATCCCGCGCGTTGCAATGCTTTACGCGTCGCGGGAATTGGGCCCAAACCCATCAACGCTGGATCAACTCCCGCCACCGCGTTCGTCACCACGCGCGCGATTGGTTTGGCGCCCAAGCGTTTTGCCGTTTCAGAATCCATCAACAACACTGCCGCCGCGCCATCATTGATTCCGCTCGCATTGCCAGCGGTCACCGTTCCATTTTTTTTGAACGCGGGCGCAAGTTTCGCGAGTTGTTCCGGTGTTGTGTCGGGCCGCGGTTGTTCATCGCGCGCGAAAATAATCGGATCACCTTTTTTCCCAAAGGGGCTTTTAGTCTGTGCGATAGAAACGGGAACGAGTTCGTCCGCGAATTTCTGCGCGCTCTGCGCGGCGTTCCATTTCATATGCGAAGAAAACGCGAACGCGTCCTGCTCTTCGCGCGTCGGCTCGTACTTTTCCGCGACACATTCGGCTGTTTCGCCCATCGAAAGCGGCGGAAATTTTTCCGCCAAACGCGGATTTACAAAACGCCAGCCAATCGTCGTATCGAAAACATTTACATCGCGCGCAAACGCGTTTGCGGCTTTGCCCATCACAAACGGCGCGCGCGTCATAGACTCCACGCCGCCCGCGATAAAAATATCGCCCTCGCCAACTTTGATCGCGTGCGCCGCGCTATTTACCGCGTTCAAGCCCGAGCCGCACAACCGATTGATCGTCTGTCCCGCGACCGAAATCGGCAAGCCCGCGAGCAGACCCGCCATGCGCGCCACGTTGCGATTATCTTCGCCCGCTTGATTCGCGCAACCGAACACTACGTCTTCAATTAAATTCGGATCGAGATGATTTCGTTTTACAATCTCGATGAGACAATGCGCGGCGAGATCATCCGGGCGTACGTCTTTCAGCGCGCCGCCATATTTTCCAACCGGCGTACGGACTGCATCTACAATGACTGCTTCACGCATAGTTCTCCCTTCGCGTTCGAGATAATTGATTATATTTTTTTCCGGCGAATTGTCTAGATGCACGCGCGCCCCATTCTCGCGCCAAAAAAAATTCTTTAGCAAACAATATGGATAGCGAAAAAACCGTCGGAACTTTTGACACGCATTCGACATCACCGTATAATTTCACGCGGCGAATGACCGCGACGTTGTTGTGAAAGGGAGGGGGTGATGTGATGATTGAACTGAGCGCGTAGTGCATCGTTCAGAAAAAATTTTTTCCGCTCACTGAACGGTCGGATGAAAAGCAATTGGACACCGAGACACACCGATTCACACGGATCTTTTTTTTCAGTGTTCATCTATGTTAATCAGTGTCCTATTTTCAAAGGAGGATGCAATGCAAGGCGCGGTTGTTTTTGTTCAAATGCGCGGCGCGGCGGACCTCGCCGCCCTGCACAAAAATTTGCACGGCGTCGCCAACGTCAAAGAAGTTTATATGCTCGCTGGACCTACCGATGTGCTTTGTCATGTGGAAGCCGCGGATATGGACAGCGTTGTGAATGCGGTGATGGCAATTCGTCGCGTCGAAGGCGTGGCAAGCACGGACACGCGTTTCATTCTTTCCGTGCATTAAACAATCAGATGCGACGCGACGAAAGTCTGCGTCGCATCTTGAATTCGCGGAGCGAATATTGTCAAGCGCACAATTTCCAAAATATCTTTACGGCTTGCACGACATCGGCGGACACGACCGCTTGTTGAGCGCGAACAAACCCGGTTGGGTTTTGGATGCAGTAGATTTGCGCGCACAAACCGGAACCGATTACACCTCGCTCGCGGAATCCGGTTTGGGCGTGATGGTGCAATTGCAGGACGCGGGCGCGTTTCCCTCCTCGGATCGCTACGCTGATTTTGCCGCGCGCGCCGCGACGTACGCGCGCAATTCGCCCGGCGCGCGCGTGTGGATCATCGGTAACGCGATCAATACCCGCGCCGCGCAGCCGCGTCTGCGCGATGGCGCGCGCG
>JACQEA010000467.1 GCA_016200825.1 Chloroflexota bacterium
GCGGGTCTGCATAATGTGTTGATGATGGGGCCGCCGGGTGCGGGCAAAACTTTGCTCGCGCGTTCATTGCCTTCGATTCTTCCGTCGCTTTCGCTCGACGACGCACTGGAAGTCACGCGCATTTATTCGGTGAGCGATATGTTGCCCAGCGATTCGCCGTTGATTCGCGCAAAACCATTTCGCGCGCCGCATCACACCATTTCGCACGCGGGACTGGTCGGCGGCGGACGCTGGCCCCACCCCGGCGAAATTTCGCTCGCGCACAAAGGCGTTTTGTTTTTGGATGAGTTTCCGGAATTTGATGCGCGGTCTTTGGAATCGTTGCGCCAACCCTTAGAAGATAAAATTGTGACGATCGCGCGCGCGCAAGGCTCACTCACCTTCCCCGCAAATTTTATGCTCGTCGCCGCGATGAATCCGTGTCCGTGCGGTTATTTCGGCGACACGCAAAAAGAATGTACCGATTCATATTCGCAAGTTTTGCGTTATCAAAATCGCATCAGCGGGCCTTTGTTGGATCGGATTGACATTCACATCGAAGTCCCGCGCGTCGATTACGAAAAATTATCCGGCGACCGCTTGAGTGAATCGTCCGAAAAAATTCGCGCGCGCGTCGAACAAGCGCGGGCGCGCCAACGCGCGCGCTTGGCGGGATTGCCGCTGCAGTGCAATGCCGATATGGGACCCGCGGAGGTGCGCCAATTTTGCGCGATTGACGACGCGAGCAAAAATCTTTTGCGCGCCGCGATGCAACAATTGCATATGAGCGCGCGCGCGTTTCATCGCATCCTCAAACTCGCGCGCACAATCGCGGATCTGGCTGAGAGCGAGAAAATCGAGACCGCGCATATCGCGGAAGCGATTCAGTATCGCCCGCGCAAACAAATCTAAATCGCGATTCGCGTTTCGACTGCGCGTCTGGTATAATCTTCTCAATGAACTCCCTCGCCGAATATTTTTCGCACGCCGCTGAACTTTATCGCGCGCTCGATTTTGAAAAACTCGCGCGCGTTACCGCCGCGCTCGAACGCGCGCGCGCGGAAAATCGGCGCGTGTTTGTATTTGGCAACGGCGGCAGCGCCGCAACCGCATCGCATTTTGCGTGCGATCTGGGCAAAGGCACAATTCAACCGCATCTGCCGCGCGTGAAAGTGATTTGCCTCAACGACAATCTGCCCACGCTGACCGCGTATGCAAATGATGTAGGGTTCGACGCAATTTTTTCCGAGCCATTAATTTCACTTTCCGAACGCGGCGATCTTGCGCTCGCGTTCAGCGCGAGCGGCAATTCGCCAAACATTATTCGCGCGCTGCAAGCCGCGCGCGCACGCGGTCTCCTAACGATTGGTTTTAGCGGATTCACGGGCGGAAAATTGGCGGAGCTCGCGGACATTCATGTTCACGTGCCGTCGCATTCGTACGGACACGTCGAAGATGTGCATTTGGCAATGTGTCACGCCATTTGCGAGACGCTCAAGATCGCGCATAAATAATTTAGAACGCGGATGAACGCGGAAAATACAGATTTTTTATCTGCGTTCATCCGCGCGAATCCGCGTCCAATGATTTATGCCTCGTTTCCTCCTCGCGCTCGATTATGGCGGCACAAAACTTTCCGCCGCGCTCACCACCGCGCACGCGCGCGAATGGCTCGCGCTCGAACGAATTATTTCTCCACCCGAACACAACGCGCAATATGAGCAACGCGCGATGCTTAAACTCGCGCGCAAAATTCTAAACGGAAAAATTCCCGCCGCGATTGGAATTAGTTTTGGGGGACCGGTAGATTTTGCGCGCGGTTTGGTTTTGCTTTCACATCACGTCGCCGGTTGGGAAAATATATTCTTGCGCGATCAATGGCGCGCGGAGTTTGGCGCGCCGGTTGAAATAGACAATGACGCGAATGTTGCCGCGCTCGGCGAATTCAAATTCGGCGCGGGGCGCGCGTGCGCGTCGTTATTGTATGTCACGGTCAGCACCGGCGTGGGCGGCGGATGGATCGTGGATGGAAAAATTTTGCGCGGCGCAGACGGTGTCGCGGGCGAAATCGGTCACACTATTTTCGATCCGAACGGACCGCTGTGCATTTGTGGACGCCGCGGATGTGTGGAAGTTTTCGCGTCGGGTCGCGCGATTGCGCGCATCGCGCGGGAGCGTTTAATCGCGCACCCGCGCGCGGAATCGCGCGTACGCGAATTGATCGCGGCAGAAATAACCGCGCAAGCGGTGGCGCGCGCGGCACAAGACGGCGATGAATTCGCACAGAGTATTCTGGACGATGCGGCGCGCGCGTTGGGATTTGGAATTGGAACGGCGATCACGCTGTTAAATCCGGAACGCGTCGTGATTGGCGGCGGCGTTTCCAAAGCGGGCGAAAAATATTTCGCGGCAGTGCGCGTTGCCGCGCGCGCCAATTGTTTGCCGCAGATGCGCGTCGAAATTGTTCCCGCCGCGCTCGGCGACGACGCGCCGCTGTGGGGCGCAGTCGCGCTCGCGCAAGAGATCGCGCAAAAATAATCGCGCGCAACATTTGCGTTTCCATTTGCGCGCGAAAATTTTTTGTGCTAGAATGATCGCGCCTTAGGGGAGTAGCTCAATTGGCAGAGCACTCGTCTCCAAAACGA